>JBEKZY010000350.1:0-5077 GCA_049509395.1 Thermoguttaceae bacterium
AAAACGGTATTTTATACAAATACGTTGTCAACGGCAAAATCACCAGCAACGCGGACGGAACCGACACCAGCTCGGAACATATATCACTTTTTCAGTGGCATCCTGATTCACAATATTGGGATAATTTAGCGGGAAGGGAGTATAGTGACACCTCCAAATATGATAATACTACTAAAAATACCACGATAGATACCCAGATAGTTAATGATCCCTATGGTAAATTTTTTAGAACCGTTCTAGATAAAGATAATAAAGTCATCAATGTGACTTTCATACCTGAGCCAACCTTATTAACATCCATGGCCTCGGGCGCATTTTTGCTTCTGGCTTATGCATTGCGCCGCCGTTACCGTCCATGAACCGATCTTTAGCAACGGTTTTTTTGTAGTTCGGTTCCGTTTGTGGCTTCGATTAAGGATTAAGAGAGGAAAGGGGACGCAGTTTTTTTTCTCTAGGTCGTTATTGTTTGAAATAGGCGGAAAAAAGCTGCGTCTCTTTTTTCCCGGAGAGGCCAAGCGGAGGTAATCAAAACCGTCGAGGAATAAGTTTTAAGTGCAAAGTACGGAGTACGGAGTACGAAGAATTTAAGTGGGCGGCGGACAGCGGGCAGTGAATAGTGCGAATCTGCAAGCGGTTTCTTTAATCAATCAACATTCATCTCTCATTCCTCATCCCTCATCCTTCATCCCCCTTCTATCCTCTCACTTCCCACCATCGGTGCGGGCTTGGATTTGGCAACGGGCGGAAAAAGGCCCGAAAACAAGCCGAAAGTTTGACACGGCACGTCAATTTTGATAGGATGAATTGTCAAAAAAGCACATTAAAGGACACCAAATGAAAAATCTTCATGAAACTGCTTATCGCGCCAAACTTACGTCGAAGATGCGATTTCAATTACCTCTGCTGCTGCTGATTAGCGCCGCGGTTATGATCTTCGGCGTCGGTCGTGCGCAGGCGATAATCTGGAACGGCACCGATCATCCCGAGCGCGGTGTCACTTCGGCAACCGGGCTGACCGACCAGCCCGGATATTTCTCGAACGTCAAATCCATGTACAACAATTACAACAGCACCCGGGGCACGGCAACCTACCTTGCCAACGGCTGGGTCATTACTGCCCGGCACATGATCCAGGGGGCCAACTATGGCGTTTTGGGGCCGTCCAATCAGATGAGTTTTTATTCCGGCGGCAACAACTATGGATCGTTGAGCATCGTCATGCCCTACAGCGCGGAGATTGCGCTGGTAAGGCTTCAGACCACGCCGAGCGGGATGACCGAGTTGCCTTCCAGCGTGATCTACACCGGATATTCCGAAACGGGGATGCTTGCGCAGATGGGCGGTTACGGGTATTATGGACCGGTCGGCGGCACAGTCAGCACCGATGCCAGTTTTCATCGCGGCTACAACATCGCATTTATTAACGGAAGCAGTGTGAGCACGGCGCTGGACGGCGAACAGCGGCTTCAAAACCTGGGACTACTGGAAGTCGGCACAATGCCGGGCGACAGCGGCAGCCCGTTGTTTCTGCTGAACGGGCCCGATACGTCGGTGGCCGATTGGAGCCAGTACCAACTCGGCGGCATCCTGGCCACGTCGCAAGGCAATTACTGGGGCGCGGATTCGAATTACGTGCGCATGGGCGGTTTCAGCCAGTTAATCAAGGACATCGTGTGGGGTTCGGGGAAGAGTTACCAATGGGCCCGGGGCATTGCCGGCACGTTTTCCTGGAACAATAGCACGCTCAACGGCGATGTTACTAACGGCAATAACTGGTCCAGCAGCCTTACTCCGACCTTTCCCGTTGGCGCGGGAGACATGGTAAAGCTCGGCTCCGGCATGGGAGCAAACAATCAAACTATTAACCTGGATCAAAACGTCACCGTCGGTCAATTGGCGATCGGCTGCACCAACGGCGGCAGCGGCATTCAGACCCTGGCCGCGGGCGGGGCGTTCACGTTGACTTTTGACGGCCTTAGCGGGCCGGGCATGATAATTCATAATTCCGGAAGCCGCAATGATGTCATTTCCGCGCCCATCGTCGTGGCCGGCAATGGAACCCTATACACCAGCAATCCTTCCAGCTATTCCATCACCATCTCCGGCAGCATCGTCTCGGGACTCAGCAGCGGGACACAACTGTTGCAGCACACGCTGGGGGACCTCATCGTAAGCGGCAATATCAGCAACGGATCGACGGGAGGTGCGATGGGCATTGAAGTTGACGGCGGACGTTTGATTCTTTCGGGCAATAACAGCGGCACGGGCAGCGTAGTCATGGCCGACGGCGCCACCCTGCAATTGGTGGCAAATTCCGGGAATATCTCCACGGTCGGCGGTGTTCCCACTTCCTCGGTGTTGGGAAACAACCCAGCCTCCGGCTCGACCGGATTTCAGCTCGGCTACAACGACAATGGCTCGGTAAGGATCGAGCTTCGCAGCGATAGCAGCGTGGCCTTTGCCAACACCACCACCGGCAACAACTCGGGCAATGTCACTCTAAACTTCGACGTCAACAACGTGGCGGCCATTAGCGGCAGTGGTCCGCAAAACCAGACTCTTACATTCGCTCCGGCCGGCGAGATAAGCCGCAACAGCGGCTATGGGCTGACCACTTACAACACGACCATCAACGCCACCGGCGGCAACGGTTATACGCTGGCGATCGATAAGATAACCAGCTACGGAAGTGGGCTGAACATCAACGCCAACAGCGCAAAAGTGCAGATCGGCAGCATCGGCGAGACCGGCAGCACCACGCTTGGCTTTGCCGGGGCCTACGATACCGCGGTGACAGGCCCGATCAGCAACAGCGGCGGCACGCTCACGTTGAACAAAAGCGGCGCGGGCACACTAACGTTTCAGGGCAACAACACTTATTCCGGCACGACCACCATAAGCGCCGGCAAACTGGTGCTCTCCGGCAATAATACCACCAGCGGCAATATGATTATTGCTGATAGCTCTACCCTTCAACTGGTCGCCAATTCCGGAAACATCTCTACGGTCGGAGGCGTTCCAACTTCCTCGGCCCTGGGAAACAATACGGCCTCCGGCACGACCGGATTTCAACTCGGCAACAACGACAACGGCTCGGTAGGCATCCAACTTCGCGGCGACAGCAGCGTGGCCTTTGCCAACACCACCACCGGCAACAACACGAGCAACGTCACGCTAAACTTCGACGTGAATAATGTGGCCGCCATCAGCGGCAGCGGTCCGCAAAACCAGATTCTTACATTCGCGCCGGCCGGCGAGACAAGCCGAAATTCCGGCAATGGGCTGACGACAGGCAACACATCCATCAACGCCGCTGGCGGAAACGGTTATACATTGGCGATCGACCGAATCACAAGCAACGGCGGCCTGCTCTCGATCAACGCGAACACCGCGAAAGTGCAGATCAATAGCATCGCAGAAACCGGCAGCACCACGCTTAGCTTCGGCGGGGCCGCAAACACCACGGTCACAGGCCCGATCAGCAACAGCAGCGGAACGCTAACGTTGAACAAAGGCGGCACCGGCACGCTCATGCTTCAGGGCAATAATACTTACACCGGCGCGACAAACGTCAACCAGGGCCAATTGATTATCGACGGCGGCGACCTGGCCGACGTCTCCACGGTCAATGTCGCCGGCAGCGCATCGTTGCAGGTTATCAGCGGCGCGCCCATCTTAGGCAACGTTGCCGGATCAGGCTCGACTTCCATTAGCGGCGCAGGCACCGTGCTTACGGTAAGCAGCCTCAGCCAATCGAATCTCACCATCGGCGCCGGCACAACCTTGGTTATTGCGCCAATTCCCGGCGGGCCGCTAAGCGCCTATGACCTCAAAACAGTTCCAGAGCCGCAGACGTTCATCATGCTCCTGATCGCCCTGGCCATGGCGGCAATGGTGAGAAAATCGAGACGCTGAACCGGCCTTAGAAGACATCGAACGCGCCAGTAGATTATCGCTCAATTCGCCCATCGGCGGCGCGAAACCGCAAGCGGTTTTTTATTCACCGCCGTCGCCGCGGGGTTTGGATTTGGCGTCGGGCGGGGGCGGCTCGAATTCGAAGGATTTCCACACCATGGGGCGGCGGAGATAGGGCTCGATCCGCAGCACGACCTCGCCGTTGTGGAAGATCCGCACCGTGCCGTTGGTCTGGCTGACCGTGACGGCCACGGCGTTGGTGGCCTTGGAGATGGCCGCCGCGGCCCAGTGCCGGGCTCCCAGTCCTTTGGAAAGAGTTACGTCGGCGGCCGAGCAGTCCAGATAGCGGCAGGCAGCCTCGACCACGCCGTCGGAGGAGACAATGATCGCACCGTCCATTTGGGCGATTTCCTTAATGCCTTCGCGGACTCGGGGATCGTCCAGATTGCGTTCCTTGCGGCTGTAGCCCCGGACCGGGTCGAAACCGGTGGGACGGCTGCAATTGAGCACTTTTCGGGCGTCGCCCACGACGAACAGGGTGCCCACGGGCTTGCCTTCGCGGCCTTCCCGGCCGATTTCCACGGCCAGATCGACCACAATCTTGAGCGTATCCAACGGCACCCGGGTTTCCAGTTGACGAAGGTCGCGTCCGGTGAGCCTATTGAGGTGCTCGTCGAGGTTAATGAGGCTTAGGGAATCGATGCTATCGGCGTCGAATCCGGAGTAGAGCGTGAGGACGCTGGAACCGGGGGCCAAAAGGTCGTCGGCCACGGCTTCCAGGACCGATTGCGTAAGTCGTTCGTATATAGTGCTTTCCGGCATATTCAGCCGCAGCGCAGGCAGACCTAATTCCTTGGCACCTTCGAGTTGTTCGGCGGTGTCGGCAGCCACGATAACCTTGGCTTTGCCGGCCATGCTTTTTACACGCGACCAGTCGGCCGGCCCGTCTAAGAGCAGGATGATGGCATCGACCCCTGCTATGGAGGTCATATCGACGGCCAGCGAGAACAGCCCTTTGAATTGCTCGGTGAATCGTAGGGAATGCATGGCCTGGCTGCCTGGGGTGGTTTCGGAGTCCTCCTGGATACGAAGATGCCTAGACGGCATGCGGCCTTCTTTGTGCAGCGAATGCAAATGTCTTTCCGCAGCGGCCATATCGATG
>JBEKZY010000351.1:0-5016 GCA_049509395.1 Thermoguttaceae bacterium
TCTCGTTATGAACGAAGCGATGTTCGGCGGGTTGGGATTAAGAGTAAGCGGTACCACGGTTTGCACCTCCTTCCGCGCCTTGGCTATGTCCCCGTAGGATGTTATTCTATCGAGAAGCGCCGGAGGCATTCCTTCGATATTGCGAAGCAATGAGTCCGTGAAGAATGAGAGTTCGTATGTCGCTTCACGGAAAGTAGGATGTACGTCGGCGTTACGGACGGAATGCGACCATTCGATTGCCTGGCGGTAGATTGCGGCCAGTCTGCGTGAAGAAGCGGTGATCGTGGTGACGCTCTCCAATGGTGCATCAGCCGGGATATGAATCATACCATTGAATCCCTTGAATATGTCGGTCGCAGTTTGTTCTACATGCTTGCCGCTGAAGCAACCCGCAAAGTCTGACGACGCCCAGGCTTGAAAACTAGTCCAGATGCGAAAGAACGAGCGTACCCGATCTCCCATCCACTCTATGGTGCGTGCGGGCTCAATCGCGAGCCTTGTACCGACGGGCGGCGAGGAGAAAAGATGTCGGCTACAAACTAGCTCATCGCTCAGAACCTGTGCGAACAACCGCCCTGGCCAGCAAGGTAGGCGCTCTTCGATAATGCTCAATGCCATCTCTGACAAATTGCACGGGTTATCGATCATGGCTTACGCTCCCGATGTAGATTTTGTATTATCCCCATCCGCGCAATCATTACCAAATTATTAATCAACCTCTAGTTCAGCTAATTCTTCAAACGCAACATCACTTATAGAGAGAAATTCCTTAGCTGAATACTCGGGATACCCTCGGCTATTACGAATATCATCGGAGCTAAATCGGATTTTATCTCCGACAACTACTCCAATGGCACCTTCGACGACATATTGCTCTCCTTCATCCTTCAAGTAATTTCCTCCCGGATTCCCAAAATGGGTTTCCCGCATAACACGGTAGATAGCGATCTTCATAATCTCCTCCTTATAATTTTTCTGATTTCGTAATTTTACACAATATTTATTCTGGCACCCACAATTTTCCGCTGCCAGCGGATTCGCCACTGGGGGTCCAGGACCCCTTTTTCTTTCTTCTTTTCCAATCAATATTTTATATTAATTCAACACTGTTCGCAAATCTATAGATTCTAGCCCCTTCATCCTCAGGGTGGCCAATTCTTTCTCTTGAAATCAACTATCCAATTTGCTACGCTCTTCGCTTCGTGCAATTAGTGTTCTTTGGAAATCCGATTAATGAAAATCAAAGGGGCGAAGCCATCCCTAAACGTGGAAAAATCGCGATTCTGACCCCAAAAAATGCATTCTCTAAAAACGATGAAACCATCGAAAAATCACGTCTGACCCCCGGTAGAAAACCTGTAAAAAATGTAGTTTGTAGCCCAAAAAGTCCTCGGCAAAACTGCAAAATGGTTACTAACAAAGTAATCCCGAAATTGAATACCTAACTTTTATTAGCGGAGATTAGCGGTAATTAGCGTTCCTCGATCGTGGAAAAATCGTGATTTGTTCCCCAACTCAATAAAGGGAAAGAGGACATTCTACTTTTTCAAAAGACCACAATGTCCCCCTTTTTTACACTTTTTATTATAATTACTCCTTTTTCCCTCTTACGTGTCACGCCCTACAATTATTCAGCCCTCACCCTAGCCCTCTCCCAAAGGGAGAGGGGACTTTTAAAATAGGAAGCCTCATTACTTGATTCCCAGCAGTTCCACCTCGAAGATGAGGGTAGCGTTGGGGCCGATGTCGGCGCCGGCGCCATGCTCTTTATATGCGAGCTGAGAGGGCACGAATAGCTGCCACTTGGAGCCCACGGGCATGAGTTTCAATGCCTCGGTCCATCCCGCAATAACACCATTCACGGGAAATGACGCCGGTTGCCCGCTGCGATATGAACTGTCGAACTCGGTTCCGTCGATCAGCGTGCCGCGATAGTGGCATTCCACCTTGTCGGCGTCGGTGGGCTTCTTGCCTTTGCCGGCCTTGAGGATTTTATACTGCAACCCGCTGGGCAGCGCCACCACGCCATCCTTTTTCTTGTTCTCGGCCAGGAAAGCCTCGCCCGTTTTTTTGTTTTCTTCCGCGGCCGTCTGTTTGCCTTGGGACTGCTTCTTCATTAGATCGCTTTGAAATGCGGTCATTGTGGCGTGCATCTCGTCGTCGGTCATGAGAGTTTTATTGCCCGAGAAGCCGTCTTTAAAGCCCTTAATGAAGACGTCGAGATCGAGATCCATGCCCATCTTTGCAAAGCGTTTTGCCACGTCGACGCCGACGCTGTAGCTTACTTTCTGTTTCTGTGTCTTCAGTGCGGGCGCCTCGTCGGCGCACACATTAGCGGCCAAAAATCCAAATGCCAAAAACGCAAGCAATTTCCCACTCATTGTCGTTTTCCTTTCTGAGGGAGGAATAGATGTGGTAAGTCTTTTTCTACGAAATACATAAACATTTATTCTGGGACCCAGAGTTTTCCGCCCCCGCCGGCGGATTCGCTGCCTGGGGTCCAGAGTTTGCCGGGTTCTTCGGCGGCAGCGGCGGATGCGGCCATTTCGGCTTCGGGGTGTCCGGGCGGAATGTTCGGGGTGCCATCGGGGCGGAGCAGGCCGGCCTCGACTAAGATCTGCGTTAGAATCAGGGAAACGTTGGGCTCGTTGATGTGCGTGTTTTCGATATGGCGGATAAGCTGCAGGGCTTCGGGTATTTCTTGCCGGGCGAAACGCAGCGAGAGCTCTTCAAGATCCCAGGTGGCGTGCGATTTGCCCGTGCTGTCGGTGGCCTTGCGCCCGGCATCGACGTACATTAGAGCCCGATCCAGATCGTCTTCCATGCGCGCCAGGGTCATGTATGCCAGTGCCCGTTCCTTGCGCTCGGCGAAAGCGGGGCGGTCGATGATTTCTTTTCCGAATTTCACCACTGCCGTACGGTGGTTGTAGCCCACGGCGCGCTGGAAGGCTTGGACCAGTTCTTCATCGGGGAGTTTTTCCGCGCTGACTCGCGCCAATCGGACCAGGGGCAATTGGTTTATTTTGCCGGGCTGGGAGTCGATGGGTTCCAGGGTCGGCAGGCCCAAAGCGGTGCGCAATTCGTTGAGATCGAAGGACCAACGGAGGTTGTCGGAATGGAATTGCAGGATCATGATCGCGGCCAAGAGTTTGATTTGATACTTGGCGTCGGTGGCGGCCTGGCGAGGCGTCAGACCGTCGAGAGATCCGAGTTTCATGTCGGTCCAACGGTTCAAGACGGCATCGCGGCGATACTCGGCCAGAATGGCATGAAACTGCTGGGGTTTTAATTGCACGGGCGGGCGCCATTTGGGCTGTAATAAATCATCCGTGGCGGAGGCGATACCGATTTCCTCGGTTTTTTCCCGGCCCTGGAGCCATTGGCCGGCCAACTCGTTCAGTACGGTCTTGATTTGAGAAAGATCGGGGGCGGTTACGTTTGGAATTTCCAGGCGGGCTTCGCGATCGGTCTGGCGGCCGAAAAGGAATAATTGCCCAAGGTAATTAGGCATGGATTGGGCCGATGCGCCTTCGGCCGACTCGACGGCCGGGCGGTCGAAAACCATGTACACGGCTTTGGGCGGCGGCGAGTCCTCGTCGGTAAAGCTTGCCGGATCAAAGGGGAGCGGAGCGATGCGGGGATCGGATAAAAAAGCCTCCTGCAGGCGCTCGACGTCATCGACCGTCCAGACGACGTTCATGATCGGCACTGCATCGCCCAAGGGGCTATCGGACAAGAGCATGGCCGTGGCTTCGGCTTCGACCGCGTCTTCCAAGGGGATATCAAAGGAAGCGTACCTGCGCAGAGCCTCGATGGAGCCGGAATAGTCGTTCAGCCAACCACGGACCGCAGCCAAAGACCGCCATAGGGCGGGAAAATTATTTACTTCGGCGACCAAGGCGGAAAGATTTCCCTCGGTGGTCCGCCAATCGCCGTACATCATGGGGCTGATGGCCCGGGAAAATCGATCGGCCCAGGGGGCATTTTCGGGCGGCTGGGGAAATCGGGGATCCTCTTTAAGCAAGAGCGGCACGTCGGGCGAACGGAGCAAGTCGGTGAGCATTTGCGAAACGTTGCGGTTCTCCCTTTGAACGATAAGCAGAAATTGGAGCAACGCCCGAGCGGGCAGCCACCGGCCTTGATTTAATAAAGCCTCGACCAATATTTCGGCCGCCTGATAAGTGCGCCAAGACCAGGAACCCTTGGCTTCGGCGAAAGAACGCTGTAAAAAGTCCATGGCAGAGGCGAAATCTCTTTTGATGGCATTGAGGATGGCCGATTCGGCCAAGGCGGCCTGGTTGGCCGGATATTTTTGCAAAAAATACGCGACAAGGATTTGCGCGGCTTCGAGTTGGCCGGTCGCGCGGAGCAACATGGTTTGATATGCCAGCAGGCATTGCCGGTCGGTGTTTACGGGCTGGCGGCGGAGGATCTCGATATGTTGCAGGCAAGCGGCATATTGCTCGCCTTCCACCATGCGATCAATTTTTTCCAATTCGTTAAGAAAGTCGGAGCAACAGAATTTGATTTTTTTACCGGTAGCGCCCGGACATTGAGTATATGCATCGATAGCCATGGATAGAAATGGACTTGGAGTTTGTGGGATTGTGAAAGTATTAAGGACAATGCGGAAGGAGTAATGGTACCACAACCTGGCGAGATTCAAACAGGCCCGCCCCAGAGAAGGGAAGTGGTTTTAATGCAACAAAAACCCGCCAACCCACCCAAGCGGGCTAGTAGTCTGCCATCTCTTAAACTTGTGAATGTTGGTTTGGCAGTTGTACTGCCAAACCGGGGCGACAGTACAACTGTCGCACCAACTGATTCACAAAATTAGCCTTGGCAGCGGGCTAGACAGCTAGTTTTCTGGCCACACGCAGTACTTGGATCAATACCGCGAGAATGCCAATTACGGCCAGATAATTTCGTATCTGCTCGAACCAGGACATGCCTGCCATTGAAGATTCAATAGGGATGGATGACGGCGGTAATTTGGCGGATATGGCCGTTGAAACA
>JBEKZY010000352.1:0-5000 GCA_049509395.1 Thermoguttaceae bacterium
TCACGCCCCAGCAGTTTATGGCGTTTAAGAAAATCTATTTGAAGCAAGCGTTCCTTCGCAATTTAATTACTACTTGGCAGATTGGCAGCGGCGATTTCGGAAAAGAAATGCGCGAATTTCTCGACCGTATAAATGCCACCCAGGAGCAAATCGAAAAAATGCGCCGGCTTCATGAGGAAAATGACATGATGGTGCGCCAAAGGTGCATCGACATGGGAAAAATTATAATAAAGCTCCTCAGCCCCGAGCAGCAAGAAAAGCTATTTGTGTCGTTAGATCCCGGTGATGATTCTCCAGACGCCGCCGATTCAAAGCCTACGTCTAAGCTTTTTGTTGGAACCGTGACTGTCTCGGGCGCTGCCGCGCCAGCCGACGTCGCGAAACCCACAGATGAAAAACAATCGCTAATCAGGAGTGGCCTGGGAACGGTAATTATCGAGAATGACGGTAATTCTTCCGCCGATGCCGCCAAGCCGGCGGATGAAAAATCGCAAACGGAGGTGAAATCCGGGGACGGAACCGCGGGCGGGAGCTTCAGCGGCGGCACCATTGTCGGTAGTGGAACGCTTGTCCTTTCCGATGCCACCCCTGGCAAAGCCGGCGGGACAGCAACCATCGCATCAGTTTTACCGTCGAATGACAACGAGGCGCGCGATGATTCGGAATTTCCCATATTTGACTCACCTCTTTCTTTCGATTTCTACTCTCCCTTTGGGTACGAGACGTATCTAAAGGAACTGGGGCTGACAACCGACCAAATGAACAAGCTGCGCGAGATATCGAAAAAATACCGGGCCGAATACGACCGGCGGCAAAAGGATCCCGCATACCAGGCGAAATTGAATGAAATCGCTAAATTGCCTGAACCAGAGCGAGCGGCCAAATACAATGAAATGAAGAAGGAAGAAATCAAGCCCATTCGCAAACAGATCGATCAGGTTCTCACCGCCCAACAATTGGCCGCGCTGAAATACATCATGCTCTGCGAAAAGGCGCCGCTGGTTTGGGGGCTATCCGAGCAGCGGTTGACCAAAGTCCTCGGCATGACCGGAGAACAATTGAAAGCCCTTTTCGTAAATAACTCCAATTTCATCACGGACGTTTACGCGAAATCCAAGGAACTCCAACAGGAAATCGACGATAAAAGGCTGTCGGTGCTAAGTCCGGCGCAGCGTGAGAAACTCGAACGCCAGGCAGGTAAACTCGATTACGTCCAGTCGGCTTTTTTTGAAAGGAAAGGTTCTATTCTTACTCCGTCAACGGGCGTTGGCCTACTACGGCTTCGCGGTGTGTCCGAATTGGATGTCAATAAAGCGATGGCTATTTCCGGCGAGCAATGGGACAAGATCAACGAAATTCTTAAGTCACAGCCGGCCCAAGAGTTGTACAAACTTTGGGGATCGAAAATTGCGGGTCAAGCCGGTGCGAGTACTGGAAATGCAGAGGATTTGACAAAAAAGAATCCGGAACTTGAGCGGAAAACTGAAGAGTTGAATAGGCAACTCCGCGACCAAATCGAAAAGGTCTTCACGCCCGAACAGGCTGAAACTCTGAAAAAGATCGCCCTGCAAAAGGCGGTCTTGAGGCTCCTGAAGAACCCTCAAACCTTGAAGGACATAAACGTCACCGATCAACAGATAAAGGAACTCGATCGGCTGCGCGAGGAAAGGACCTGGATCTACACGCAGGTTTCCCATGAAGCGGGCAAAAAGATCGTCGACAAACTCAGCCCGCAACAACGCGAGAAACTCGTCGAGGAATTGGACCGTCAGGAGTGGCTGCTGTGGTTCTAAACAAGACTTCAAGCCCAGAGCGCATTTATCGGCAATGCCGCTAGATTCCGGGCGAAAGGCACGGCTTGGTCGCCCAGGTAAAAAAGCAAACCGCGGACAAAGCGATTGCCGGTGATATTTTAATGGCTGGAAATCAACCACTGAATGGTCGAATTCCGACCATTGAACAATCAAATTCCAGCCACAATAATTAACAAACTCGGAATTGACCGACATAGTGTGCGGCATCGCCGGTTGGTTATGTCAGACAACACTGCTGGACAATCTAATAGCGGCGCCCGCGCGACCACTGGTCGCGGCTTTACAGGCTATTTCTTTTTGCCGGCGGTTTTTTTTGTTGCCTTCCCGGCAGCTTTGGCCGGGGAACGGCGGCGAAAACTGCGTTTGCCGGGGCCGGCTTCTACCCGGGTGGCCAGGAGGTTCAACGCGTACTCGAAGGTGATTTCCTCGGGCGGGGCGTCCTTGGGCAGCGAGGCGTTGGTCACCCCGTCGGTCACGTAAGGACCGTACCGGCCGACTAAAACCCGGACCGGCTGGTTGGTTACGGGCGAGGGGTCGAAGACTTTGATAGGCTCTTTGCTTCCCTTGGTCGTGCCGCGGCGCGTTTTTGGCTGAGCCAATAGGGCCAAGGCTTGCTCCAGGGTAACATCGAGCGGGGAAAGATCGTCGCCCAGCGAGCGGGTTTCATCTCCGCATTTCACGTACGGGCCATAGCGGCCGTTGAAGGCTTCCACCGGCATGCCGCTGTCGGGATGGTTGCCCAAAATCCGCGGCAGAGACAAGAGTTTCAAGGCCGTCGCTAGGTCCACGTCCTCGGGCTTCATGTTCTTTAGGAGCGAGGCGTTTTGCGGTTTTTCGTCGTCCTCGGCCGTGCCCCGCTGCACGTAAGGACCGAATCGGCCGACTTTAACGAACACCGGCTTGTGCGTATCGGGACATAAGCCCAGCGGTTCTTCGGCCTGGGCCGATTTGTCGAGCATGGCCAGGGCGGATTCGATGGTCAATTCATCGGGGGGTAGTTTTTCCGGCAGGCTGGCCCGGCGCTCGCCCTGTTCGAGGAACGGCCCGTAACGACCCACGCGGACGTAAATTTCTTCCGACTTTCCGTCTGGGCCTTCGCCCTGTCCGATGAATATCCGGCACACGTCGCGGGCGTCTATTTCGGTAACTTTATTGGACAATTGTTTTTTCAATCCCGGATGCTTGTTGCCCAGGTAAAACCGCTTCAGATAATCGAGGTGGTTCATCTCGCCGCGGCTGATGGCGTCGAGTTCATCCTCCATCTCGGCGGTGAACTGGTAATCGACCAGGTCGGGCAAGTGGGCCTCGAGCAAGTGCGAAACGGCAAAGGCCGTCCAAGTCGGGACCAGCATGTTGCCGCGCTTAAGCTTAAACACGTAATCGCGGGCCAGGATGGTGTCGATGATGGAAGCGTACGTGCTGGGCCGGCCGATGCCCATTTCTTCCAGGGCCCGGGTGAGCGTGGCTTCGCTGTAACGATTGGGCGCTTGTGTAGTGTGGCTCTTCAGATCCAGGTCGTCGCAGCGGAGCGTTTCGCCCACGGCGACCTGGGGCAGCACTACGTCGCGGTCGGAGATATCGGACTCGGGGTCGTCGGCCCCTTCGACGTATGCCCGCAAATAGCCGGGAAATTCGATGGTCTTGCCGCCGGCCTGGAACACGGCGCCGGCGATTTCCAGGGTGATAGTGGTGCGGAAACCCCGGGCGTCGGTCATTTGGCTGGCGACGGTCCGCTTCCAAATCAGGTCGTAGAGTTTGAATTGATCGGGGCTCAGCTTGTTGCGGAGCGACTCGGGAAAATCGAAGTCATGGCCGGCCGGGCGGATGGCTTCGTGGGCTTCCTGGGCGTTTTTGACCTTGGTTTGATAAATTCGCGGCTGCGCGGGCAGATATTCGTTGCCGTACTGCGAGGCCACCAGGGAGCGGGCCGTCTCGACGGCCGTTGCAGCCAGAGTGGTAGAGTCGGTTCGCATATAGGTAATATGCCCGGTCTCGTACAGGCTTTGGGCAATTTGCATGGTGTGCCGGGCGGTAAAGCCGTATTTGCGGTTGGCCTCCTGCTGCAGCGTGCTGGTGGTAAAGGGCGGATAAGGGCGGGTAGTATAGGGTTTGTTTTCCAGGTTGGTTATGCGACCCTCGCCGCCGCGGAGCCGCTCGAGCAATTCTTCGGCCCCTTGTTCGTCGAGCAAGAGCAAAGTCGAGTCTTTCAATAAGCCGGTGGCGGGATCGAAATCGCGGCTTTCGGGAATTTTCCGCCCATCGGCCGAGATTAGTTCGGCTTGAAAACTCTCGCCGCTGGTTTTGGCAAATATGCCCAGCAAATCCCAATAGGTGGCGGTTTTGAAGGCCATGCGCTGCCGCTCGCGCTCGACGATGAGGCGGACGGCTACGCTCTGCACCCGGCCTGCCGAAAGCCGCGGCCGAATTTTACGCCACAATAGCGGTGAAACGTCGTAGCCGTAGAGCCGGTCGATGATTCGCCGCGTTTCCTGGGCGCGGACCAGGTTGTCGTCGATATCGCGGGGATGATCCAACGCTTCGTGAATCGCTTCCTTGGTGATTTCGTGAAACACCAGGCGGCGGACCGGGACTTTTGGCTGCAAAACCTCGCACAGATGCCAGGAGATGGCCTCGCCTTCCCGGTCTTCATCGGTCGCCAGATATAGTTCCCCGGCCGTTTTCAGGAGCGACTTGAGCTTGCGGACCTGCTTTGTCTTACTGTTGGGGATGATGTAAACCGGCTCGAAATCTTTGTTCACGTTCACGCCTAGATAGGCCCAGTCCTCGCCTTTGTACATTTCGGGTATTTCCTTGGCGCCTTCGGGCAGGTCGCGAATGTGGCCGATACTGGCCTCGATAGTAAATTTCGGGCCAAGAAACTTGCTAATGGTCCTGGCCTTGGCCGGCGATTCCACGATAACCAGCGGGTTGAGATCGGCGGTTTTTTGTTTCTTGGCCATGTTTTTTTGTTTCTTAGGTGTTTTTGGTAAAATGAAATAGATTATCCAGAGATTCCTGGTTCCCACGCTCCGGCGTGGGAATCCGCTTCCTCGAGGCATTAGCGGTACGTATAGTAGTCGATTCCCGGCTTATGCCTTGGACGCAAAATATCCTTCAGGTGTGTTCCCACGCCGGAGCGTGGGAACGAGTGAATTATTTATGGGATATAATGAATTCCAATCCCCC
>JBEKZY010000353.1:0-4997 GCA_049509395.1 Thermoguttaceae bacterium
TTTTGGTCGTATCATTTGCATCCTTTCCTTTGGCTGATTCCTGCATGCCGGCGCGTTTGGTTGAAATGTTTTCTTCAGGCGCTTTACTCACACGTTTGAGGACAACAAACATTGAATCAGCATCGGGATCAAGTTTGGATGGTACGGAATCTTTGAAATATCCAGAATCAGGATTGGAACCCCAGTTTATTTTCAATTGATCGCCCGTCAGTTCGTAGATGCCATGCTGAGGATATATTGTTGGAGTTGTGATATTGGCAATATCGATTCTCTTCGGTTTTGCTGTGGGATCGAGCGCGTAGCCGAAGCTTATTTCGTCCATGCCAGGGCCATGCTCCTGTTTCACTAGATAAGTGAAACCGCAACGGGAAAAGTGCACTTCCTGGTTCTCAGCAAAACTAAATAATCTATTTTCGGTCGCACTTTCGACTCGCCATGTTCCCTGGATTTCAACTTCGTCCTCTGTGATTGTAGGATCACCTACCCGACGCAAAACCAGGAACTCTTTGTCGGAGCCTAACTCAGCCCAAAATTCCGTAGGTCTTAATACCGCGGCATCCGGTTGCTTATCCTCAATCCCAAGAGTACGAAGTCCAGAAGCACAAATAGTCAACTTGTTTCCTTCACATTGATAAATTCCAAATGACACTATACCCCATTGTGTTCCGTAGGTTTTAAGATCAATGATTGGAGTTTTTGCTTTAGGATTTAACCTATATTCTAAAGCTAGATCGGTAACGTGTTCTCCTACAATCTTCAGTATATTATCTGTAATTACAACATGGGTAGTCTTTTTTACCTGATCGGATGTAATATCTTTTTCGTAAGGCAATTTTTTGATCATACTAAAAGTAGTATCTACAACTTCCCATGTGCCCTGGATGTTTTTTTCATCTTTGGCAATTACACCGATGGCGGATTTCGCCTGGCCGGGCAGCGAAACATCCGCATTGCCGTCTTCACCGACGCGCACAGCGCTTTCCGGGGGCACGTCGAGGGTGGTTTCTTTGCCGTCTCTGGTAATGCGGATGATGATGCCCAAGGTGAAACCGGCGGCCATGTTGGCCAGCATCAGGGCGACGAGAACGGGAATCCAGCGACGGCGGGCGGAGGCGGGGAGGGGAGCGGGTTGAGTTGCGGTTTGGATTGTGGCTATGGGTTGATCGGCCCTCACCCTAGCCCTCTCCCGGAGGGAGAGGGGACTTGCGGACAGGGCGCGGGTGATTAAGTCGACCAGGTTCGCGCCGGTGCAAAATGGTTCAAGGATTTTGGCAACTTCGGCGGGCGTGGGAAAACGATCGGCGGGGTCCTTGGCCAGAAGGCGGTTGAGAATCGAGGAAAGTTCTGCCGGCACGTCGGGAATCAGTTGCCTGATGGGCGGAACCGGCTGGTGTACGTGGGCGTTGAGTTTATCGAGCGTGCCGCGATACTCCGGGCTGCCGAACGGGGGCTGCCCGCTAAGGAGCTTGTAGAGCGTGCAGCCCAGGCTATAGATATCGGCGCGGATATCGACGGTGCGGCTGTCGGAGGCCTGTTCCGGGGCCATGTAATCGGCCGTGCCCATCGCCTGGCCGGAATTGGTCAATTCGGAAAAGGGGACAGGCACCTCGCTGCGCTCGGAGCCAGTCCCCCCTGCCGCTTCGGCATAGAATCGGGCCAGGCCAAGGTCCAAAAGCTTCACTTCGCCCGACCGGGTAAGCATGATGTTCGAGGGTTTTATATCTCGATGCACAAGTCCGTGTTCGTGTGCGCATTGCAGGGCCAAGGCCGTGCGGCGGACCAGTTCGCAAGAATTCGCGATGCCTATGCCAAGGGGGACAGTCCCATTTTCGCCAACGCGAAAATTGGGACAGTCCCCTGGCCCAAGGCGGTGTACGATTTCGGCCAGGTCCAGCCCGTCGACGAATTCCATGATGAGGACCGGCGTGCCGTCGATCTCGCGGGCGTCGTAGGCCTGGACGATGTTGGGGTGTGCAAGCCGACCGACGGCCTTCATTTCGCGTTCAAAGCGGGTGATGGCATGGCGGTCTTCCAGGCGGCCGCGAGACAGGACTTTTACGGCGACCACGCGATCGAGCTTTGTGTGCAATGCCTTGTAAACCCGGCCCATGCCGCCGCGGCCCAACTCCTCCAGGACCTGGTATTCGCCGAGGGAAAAAGGGGAAAAGGGGTCAGGAGCCATTTGTGCGAAGCACCGGGCACCGACCGAAGGTTGGTCGGGCCGTTCCGGCAAATGGCTCCTGACCCCTTTTCCAGCAATCACCTCGGCCAAGGCCGTTTGGAACTGCGGCTCGGCCAGGCAGGACTCGCTGCCGGGCTGGGTGCGCAAACGGCCGATCAGCGTATCCTCGGCGTCCTCGAGTGTCGTGATGGTGGCCTGACAATCGGGACAGGATTCCAGGTGCCCGGCCAACTCGTCCGACTGTTCGTTGGAAAGCATGCCGATTGAATACTGGAGAAGCGTTTCCCGGCTTGGGCAGCTTTGTGCGGGCATGTTGAAAATCTCCTCGGTAGGGTGCATGAAATGCACCGGAATTCACAACAAATGGTGCGTTTCACGCACCCTACAGCTTATCATGTTTTTTATTGCAAATTGTCAATTGCAAAATGCAAATTGCAAATTGAACAAACATAACCATCCACAATTAATAACGCGGGAGCCTTACAGCATTTTGGCGGAGGCGGCAAAAAACATTGCAGAATAAAGAGTTATGAAAAAAGGGGGAACGCATATGGCGCGATATAAAGATTCTCACCAAACCCCCGGTGTATTCACCGGGGGCTAAATAAAGACTATTGCGGCAATTCGCACATTATTTGGCGTAACCGGCGGAGGACGCGGGATTTGGCGGTGTATACGGCGGGGATGCTCATTTTCAAATCTTCGGCAACCTGTGAGGACGGCTGTCCCTGGATCGTGACCCGCCAGAATGCATCCCAAGTGTGGTTTTCGAATTCCGCCCGGATCAGATCCAACGCCCGGCGCGAAAGCCAAGCGGCCGATTCGGCGTCGGGCCGGATGAACTCTTCCGATGGTTCGGGTGGTTGAGGGATCTCGGCCATCTGGCGTTGGGCGGTGCTGCCGCCCCGGGCCTCGGCCCTGCCCTGGCGGCGGCGGTACAGGTCGCGGACCTTGTTTCGCGTGATTGCGGCAAGCCATCCGCTAAAACTGTCTTGGGGCTTGTCGCGGTGAAAGTCGGATAAATGAAGCATCACCGCCGAGAGCACTTCCTGGAAAACGTCGGCGGCGTCGTCGGCAGTCAAGCCCGAGCGGCGGCACCATCGATAGATCACCGGACTGTAGAGTCGTACGAACCGCTCCCATGCCTCGGGCCGGCCGGCGCGAAGCTGATCCAGGAGCGTCGAGGAGACCGAACTGGAATCAGAGGAAATAGCCATGTTGTTACCACTTTACATCTATCATAGCATGACTTGCCAGGGATGGATATATCTGTCATTATGGAGAGATATGCAAATGGTGCGGATTGTTTGATTGATGCCAGATCGTATTTTGCGGACATATTTTATTGCAAATTGTCAATTGCAAAATGCAAATTGCAAATTGAACAACTATAATCAACTACCGATTTGTAATCTTACTTCGTACTCCGTACTGCGTACGGTTTTTTCATGCTGAAAACTGAATACTGAAAACCAATTACCATCTACCATATACTATCTACCATATACCTTGCTTAATCGAGGCCATATATGAGCGACGTACCGACTACGGCAAAGAAGATCATTGCCAACGTGGAGAAAGTCATCGTTGGCAAGCGCCGGCAGATCGTTTTGTCTTTGGTGTCGTGGTTTTGCGGGGGGCACGTGCTGCTGGAAGACGTGCCTGGCGTGGCCAAAACCATGCTTGCCCGGGCGATGGCCCAGAGCGTGGGCTGCTCGTTCAAGCGAATTCAGTGCACGCCGGACCTGCTGCCCACCGACGTGACCGGGGTCTCGGTCTTTAACCAGAAGACAACGGAATTCGAGTTTCGCCCCGGCCCGATTTTCGCCCAGGTAGTGCTGTCCGACGAGATCAACCGTGCCACGCCGCGAACCCAGTCCGCATTGCTGGAGGCCATGGCCGAGGGCCGCGTTACCGTGGACGGAGTGACCCATGATCTCAAGCCTCCATTTTGGGTCATCGCCACGCAGAACCCAATAGACCACGAAGGCACATTCCCGCTGCCCGAGGCCCAGTTGGATCGCTTTCTAGTGCGTTTCAGCCTGGGGTATCCGAGCATGGAGGAAGAACTGAAGATGCTGGAAATTTTGGAACACGGCAATCCGCTGGATCGGTTGGAACAGGTCGTTAGCGCGGAAGAACTGCTGGCCGCCCAGCAAGCGGTGCGCAATATACACGTCGATGCGAAAGTCCGCCGCTATATAATCGAGATTGTCAATAAAACGCGAAACTGCGAAGACATCAGTTTGGGCGGCAGCCCGCGGGCGTCGCTGGCATTGTTCCGCACCGCCCAGGCGCTGGCCGCCGTTTCGGGGCGGAACTACGTGCGGCCCGACGACGTGAAACAAATGACCGGGCCGGTGCTGACGCATCGCCTGATACTGCGCCCGGAGAGCCGCCTGAGGAAACTTACGGCGGCGGCAGTCGCGGCCCAGGTAGTCGAGCAAGTCCCGGTGCCGCTTTTGGCTAAAGAAACGAGAGAACCCGAAACCTTGTGAAGCAGCAGTTAGAATCTTTTGATTGAAATTTGAGCATATTTTGGGGTGAATTATTTTATTGCAAATTTAAAATTGCAAATTGCAAATTGTAAATTGAACAAAAATAATCACTTGGGCTTTTTTTCAGTTTACTCCATATGGTGTACTTTTATTTGCTGAAAACTGATTACTGAAAACTGATAAGCATCCCGTATATGAAATGGTTTGCCGGGGTTGTCCTGCTGTTGCTCATAGCACTGGCCTTTGGGCTGGGGCTGATGGCGTATGCGATGTATGCCCTGCTGGGGATCATGCTGGTGAGCCGCTGGCTGTCGCGA
>JBEKZY010000354.1:0-4979 GCA_049509395.1 Thermoguttaceae bacterium
CAGCAACGCCAATACACGTATAGCCCCATGACAGCCAGGATTATCATTGCCCAAGTGGACGGCTCGGGGACAGGGGACGACAGCTTCCCCATTGCAAGCGGACCGCCGGGAATGGCACTTATTGTCAATGTGGCATTGGCGTCGATGCACAAAGTGTTGACGTCGATGGACTTGGTGGTTATTTGAGTTGGGGTGGTAGCGCCAAGGATAAGCTTATCGAGGGAGATGCTTGATGCGATAAGCGTTCCGCTTGTGACATTCAATGTGTGAGGTCCGGTAATGCCGCCGGCGAGATTGAGAGTTCCGATGCCAGTCATCGTGGCATCATTATTGAGCACAAAGGGTGCAGAGATGGTTTGGTTCCCCGCAATGTTGATTGACGAAACCGTGCCATTATTGTCTAACGTAAGACTATATCCTCCAGTGCTTAAAATTGTGGTGCCGGTGGTGGCGGCGAAAGAAATAGACCCCACCGTTTGTCCTTGGGAAATCATATTCACAACATCACTGGTGGGTGACTGATTGCCGAAACTCACGGCTAAACCTGCTCTATTCGGCACGGCGATATTGAGATTCCAATTTGCAATGTCATTCCAATTAGTGGGATCAGATACGGTGCCGCCTTTCCAGTCGATGACAGATGGGAGAGTGACCGTATAATCGGCCACTACCGGAAGATGGTCAGTGGCGGTAGTCAGAGCGTTAAGCACCGCCGAGCGGTTGGCAAGGTCGCTTAAGGCGGTGGATTGGGTAACTGAACCGTTAAGTGGGATGCTGCCGTTGTTGCCGAAGACGGTGTAAGTGCCGGGGACGAATTGCAAGCCAGGCTGGATCTGTAGCGGCGCCGTTATGAACTGAAAATCGTCCCGATACTGTAATTTCGTGGCGGATTCGCTCATCAGACCAGCGTACTGAGACGTGTTGGTCCAATTTCCTGCGGGATTCACCGAATCGATGGCCTGTCCCGTGCCTGTGCCGATCATTGTCTTATAGGTCGATTCGCTGCTGTCGTTCAGGTTGAAATCGCCGGAATAGATGATGTGGGCGTTGGTTCCCAGGGCGAGCGCATCATTGCGCAGCTCCCCGGCTTCGTAATTTCTCCGGTTGATGTCGCTGGAACTTGTTCCAGATTTAGCGTGGCTCACATAAAGATAGAATTGGGCCCCCGTGCCTGTTCCCACCGGTTGAAGCGTGTAACGCATGGGTGCGCGGGCGGCGCCACTGCTGCTTGCCGTACCGATGACAGTGGCGGCGACATCTTGGACGGTATGGGTGTTGTAGATCAATCCGCTAGGCCCGCCGCCGGTGCCGCCGGTCGTCGGATCAACCACCGTATCGTACGCATACATTCCGGGACTGTTGTAGTAGCTGTTCAACTGGTTAACGATGTACGAGAGCGTGGTTGACGGCGTGGAATACAATTCCTGAAGCGCGAGGACATCGACGGGCTGGGTATTGCCGTCCAAATGTTCGGCGCCGATCGCCTCAAGAACCGTTGAAAGCCCCGTTCCCGAATCCGGAGAGCCGGTATCGGCTTTAATGTTGTAAGTCGCGATGCGGAGCGTCTGGGCCGAAACTGTCGATGCTGCCGCGACCGCGAAAATGAATAAAGCAAAAGATAACGATCTTTTTAGCGAGGAACATGCAATTTTCATGGAGGCTACTTCATCGAGGTGAAATATAGATATTGGAGAAAAAAAGTTGAGCAAATTACAAAAGTTATTATCCGTAAACAAGTTAAGAGAATGTAACAATAGTGTTAGAATTCGGTTATTTCTCGGTTTCACCCACCCGTTCAATCAATTCAATCAGTTCTTGCTGGTAGATGGGATTGAGGATATACGCATCCATGCCGATGGAACACCAGATACATAGGGCGAGTAACAAGATGCACGCCCAGCGGTTGGCTGCTGCTTTCCGCCGGGCGTGTATTGCGAGAGAATGAGAAACATAATCAGAGTCGATTTATCAAATTACATCTTCCCGCAAAATGGTTATTGGTCAGGATTAGAGGCGGGACATTCTCCGTCATTTACTTCCGTCGCCACTGGGAAGATACAAAACCTAAAAAGGCGACAATAACGAGGAGCATAATGCTGCTGGGTTCAGGCACCACGGAAACCGTGAAGTTATCGACGCGATCCGTTCCAGCAGCAGCTACAGTCCCGTTATTTGCGGACGTCGTAGAGTTGTCGATTAGCCGGAAATAAACATTCGACATGTTGTCCAGCGCAGTGTTTGAAGAAAGGTTACTAGTGAAATGGTAGATGGAACTGGAGGTTGTCCCATTCCAGACAGGGTTTGGAGCGGCATTGGCGAGCACGTTGTACGCATTGATATCCGTGAAGGTGAGCAAATCGGTGCTGTATGCAAGCCGAAAGTCTCTAGGACCGGTATTGCTGCTCGTTTGATCCCAATCTAGTTGGATGCCAGAAAGACCAGTGGTGCTGACTTGAAACTGGTAATAGTCGCCTATAGCCCATGTATTGGAACTGAAGGAATGTGAAGAGCCGTTCCCGGCCGGGCTAGAATATACTGCCGCACCCGCGTGATACCCGCTGGCACTGCCGGAACCAACCTCCGCGGTAAATGGCCCTGCGGTTGCTGGAATACTTGTTTCAAAGGTCCAGGCGGCTATGGTATCAGCCTTCACTGGGCCAAGGGGGATAAGAGTTGTCACTAGTGCCACGATCGCCAATCGAGTGCAGCAGGTGATCATCGGGGAAATTTTACTTTTTTTCATTATGGTTCTCCTAAAGGATGTGGAATCAAGTAAGTTGATGACTTACAAAACGAAATTCACAAAAACATACTCAATAAGATGCTGAATCGAGCAGCATCGAAGAAGCGCCGTGGTAATCTATTGAGGATAGCTTGGCTGTTCATCCTGCGAAAACGGCCTGGATTATAGATCCCAGTCCATTCGCGGCATGGATAAATTACACGGCCTTACATGCCGTAAATAATCCTCAACAGACGGCGCTATCGCTGCCTCCGTAATACTGAAAGGCTTTTGAAATGATTAACCATACTCTTCTTCAATATAGGGATTAAAGTTTTCGCTTGATGAAGATCGTGTTAGCGTTCAATAAATTTTCAGAATTGTGATTGACCGATTAAAACTTACATGACTTCGTGAATAATCATGACGGGCAACAAGGAAATATCCTTCATGTCGCTGAAAAAGAACGGACGGGCGCGGCGTCCATATCGGCGCCCGTCCGCATTCAGGGGAGGGAGGATCGATTTCACTTGCTGACCTTCCGGCGGCGGAACATCGCTGCCGCGGCAACGAAGCCGGCGCCAAGAAGGAACAACGTGCCGGGCTCCGGCACGGACGTAACCATCGTCGGCGTGAATTCGGCCGTGCCCGGAGTCCCATAAACCGAAACGAAGCCGGTTATGTTCACCGGGCCGGTTGGAATGGCAGTGCCGTACATGGCAGCGTCGGTGGAATAGGAGGTCGGCCAGTAGTACAGTGTCATGCTGTTGTTGCTGCTGTCCTTGACAGTGTACGATTGATTTGCGGCAGTACCCGTTTTGCTGTCTCCCCATAAGCCGCCGTTGGCGTCGGTGGGCAAGTTGTCGATCGTCACGTTGTCGAGTTCGAGCATGTACCCGGCATAGTTCAGAGGTTCGGTCGCCACATTAATTTGAGGGATCGCGGCGACGGTGGGAGCGGGTACGGCATTGCCCGAAGAAAGCAGGCTGATTGCCGTTGCTGGAGGTCCGGCATTATAGGCCAACTCGGGAATTTGATGGTAAGGCGAGTATTTACCGTTTGTAACACTGATAATATCACCTACCGTCGGGGTCGTGTATCCATCCGTGTTGCCGTAATAATCCATCGATCCGGTGCCATCGTTGACAAGAAAAGACCAGCTTGAGGTGGTAAATCCGTTTGTCGTACCGGGCGTGTTGAGGATGGCGGTGACAACCGGGTTTGAGTCGAGCGTAATTCCGGTCGTACCGCTGGTCATTGCTTCGATCTGCGCAACAGTGCTGGCATGGGCGAGTCCTGCGACCGCCACGGACAATACAAACACACATAACAAAAGATGCATCTTCATATATTTTTCCTTTCGTAACACAAAAAAACCTCGATACAAAATGCGGCCTGCTATCGTCAAGGTGGAAATATGCGACTGCACGGCGGGCTGTCCGACGAGTAACAGCGGGCGCGCAGCATCAGGCCGCGGTTCCGACAAAACTAATTGCATAACCATTGGGATCGCCGCAGGCTGGGAGTCTGGGTGCCGAACAACGGCTACAAGCGGTCCCATCTAGTCCGGCAATAGAGAGCGAAAGGCCCTAAAGGGTAATCGCCGCCGGTCGTACGCAAACGCTGCCTCCGTAAGATTGAAAGGCCTTTGAAACGATTAACTGTGCTTTTCTGTAATATAAGGATTAAAGTTTTCGCTTGATGACGATGTTGTTAGCATTCAATAAATTTTTGGAATCATAATTTTCCGTTCCAAAACTTACACACCTCTGTGCATACTCATGGCGGGCGGGAAATATATATCCTTCATGTCATTCAATATGCACAAACATAAATGCCCACCGAACCGAAGATGAATCGAAGATTTTTATATCAATGGTTCGGTGGGATAGCGGCTATAATCCTTTGTTATTGGGTAATATTCGTTATCGCTTAATGCGGAAATACATCCTGAACAAACCGGCCAAGGCTGCCAGGCTTAGTAAGACCAGCGTCGAAGGTTCTGGAACAACAGTCAGACTGGTGAGACCCGCCAATGGACCTCCTGGTATTGGCAGAATCGTGACTGTGGCCCCTGCGCCGATTGTGAGTGTACTCGCTGTAATGCTTTGAGCGGTAAGCGCGGCGTCATGTTCAACTATAAGCGATCCGTCGCTTGTAACGTTGCCGACCTGCTGATTGCCGTTGAGTACGTCAAAGAGGCCGTGGTTTACGATATTGACGCCGTGTGTTCCGTCGGAAAGCGCGTCAACGCCGC
>JBEKZY010000355.1:0-4969 GCA_049509395.1 Thermoguttaceae bacterium
TGGCAATTTCCTGGGCCCGATCGACCGCCCGCTGACGCCGCGAGTCGTTGGGCGTTTCGGCCAGTCGGGCCCGAGCCCGTTCCAATTGCTCTTCGGCGGCGGCCGGCTCGATAATCCGCGTGCTGCCGAACAGCACCACCGTGGAGCGGATGTTGTTGCGTTGAAAATACAACTCCGGCTTGAGGAGTTCGAGTTCCATCCGCGCGGCCCGCAGTTCAGGCTGCATGAGGAAATCCACGTCCTTGTAGGCCACTCGATAACTAAGCGACTCGAGAATCTTTCGCAAATTCATCTCTCGCTGGCGATCTTCGTTCATGGTTCTTCAGTTCACGGTTCACGGTTTATAGTTTACGGTTTACGGTTTCCAACGCGAAACCGCAAGCGGTTTTTCCATTCCTCATCTCTCATCATTAATCTTTTTCTTATTTCCATTTTATCAAATCGATAATTGGCGACCATGCCAGTATCCACCCCAAGGCAACAGTATACAGCCAGAGTGAAAACGGCCAAGGCACGGCCCTTTTCCGGCGTTTGTCAACTGCCGCGGCCAGCAAGGCCAAGAGCGAAATCACTATTGCCACGCCGCAAACGGCCTGCCAGCCCAGAAAAACTCCCACGCACGGCAGTCCCCATGCCATGCCGCCGGGCGATTTTGTTCCTTGTATGCGCCAGGCTAAATAACCCAGCAACCCGCCCGCCGACAATCCCGCCAAGCAATCCAAGATCCGGCTCGACCAATCGGCAAGCCCCGGCCAGGCAGGCGCCGGCCGCAGATAAGGCCAAAGCAAGGGCGCGATTACACCGATGGCCAGGGCCGGCACAAACAGGCGCCACGGCGGACGGTTATGGTCGATCTCGATCAGGGCCGCGGCCAGGAGCGTGCATAAGAGCAGCAAGTGATAGAGTAATATTCCATACAGTTCCACGTTATTCCGGCTGGAGAGGAGTGAATTCCCGGCTTCATGAATTTCCCGCGCCGGCAGGTTGATCCCCTGGAAGGTATATTCGGCCGTCATCAGCAGTGCGAACATGCAAGCGGTTATGGCTTCCACCAGCGGATATCGAGCGGAGATCGCAGAGCGGCAATCCCGGCATCTTCCCCGCAGCATAAGCCAGGAAACGATGGGGATATTATCGAACCAGCGGATTCGATGTTTGCATGCCGGACAGTGCGACGGCGGGGTAATCAAACTTATGGCTATCGGCATCCGATATACAACCACGTTCAAGAAACTGCCGATCGCCGCGCCGACAACAAAGAACCAGGCAAGCAATAATGTTTCTTCAGCCATCTTGCAACAAACAATTCACGGGCACCGCCAATCGCGATATAAAAACGCAACCAAACCCCCGGTGTATTCACCGGGGGCTAAATAAGAATATAATCTCTAAATAATACCATGCAGCGGCCCGCCCCGGGCGGCCATGGCGTCAATGCGTTTGCCGACGGCCGGGTCCTCCGCCAGCGGCGGGGCATGATGCGGCTTGCCGCGGGCGTCGATCACCAGCGATCCTCTTGTGCCCCAATGCTTATCGACCACGAACGATTCGATCCCGTAGATATCCGTGGCCGGATTGCTGCGCGTAAACGTTACCCAAAGAAAATTTTCCAGGTTGGCCGCGGCAAATTCGCTTTGATCGACAATCACCACCCAGGGAAAAGCGTTAATCACGTCATGTCGGGTATAACACGCACAAAAGCGCTCGATGGCCGAGTCGCGGCCGTCGGCCTCGGCCCGGAACGGCGGACCCTCGACCAGCAAAATTCCCGGCAGGAAAATCCGCGCCTTTCTAAAGCCCAAATCCTCGGGCAATGTAAGCATGCTGTCGACCGCCACCGGCAAGATTCGCCTGGCCGGACCGGCGGCCGCGATCACCACTTTCGAGCCCTCGTTGAGCCGGCCCGAACTGTAATCCAGGGTGTCGATCGTGGTGCAAGTCTGGAAATGCAGATCTCGCCGCCAATCGACCCGTTCCAGCAGATGGCGGAAAAAATCGGGCACGTGCCGGACGTCCAGTTCCGGCTGGTCCTCGCCGGCCACGATCAGCAAATACTTGGCCAGCGACAATTGCCCCTGACCCAAAAGCGCATTGGCCAGCGTGAGCAGTTCGCGCGGCCTGCGCCGCTCGTCGTACGGCACGTAGCGCTCGCTGCCGACGGCCAAAAGCAGAGGATGCACGCCGGCCGCGTCCACCGCATGAACCGCCTTGACGCCCGGAATGATCTTTGTAATCGTCTCCCCGGCCAACTCGTGGATCAATTGCCCGAACATCGTATCTTCCTGCGGCGGCCGGCCCACAACCGTGAAGGGCCAGATGGCTCCCTGGCGGTGATACACGTGCTCGACGTGCAACACGGGAAACTCGTGCGCCAGGCTGTAATAGCCCAGGTGATCGCCGAAGGGTCCCTCGGGCTTGAGGCGCTTGGGATCCAGATAACCGGTGATGCAAAAATCGGCCTCGGCGGCAATGGGCAGTTTATTGGGCCGGCAGATCATGGCCACGCGCCGCCGACCCAAAAGCCCGGCAAATCCCAATTCGCTCGTGCCTTCGGGCAGGGGCATCACCGCGGCCACGGTCATTGCCGGCGGCCCGCCCACGAACACGTTCACCCGAAATATTTCCTTGCGCTCTATGGCCTTTGCATGATGCGCGGCAATGCCCCGCTGCAATTGGTAGTGCAACCCGGCCTCGCGATTCGGTTCGTACTGGCCGCCCGATATCTGCACGCGATACATGCCCAGATTCGAGCGGTCAAATCCCGGCTCCTCGGGATCCTCGCTGTAAACTTGCGGCAGCGTGATGTACGCCCCGCCGTCGCCCGGCCACGATCTTAATTGCGGCAGTTGATCGAGCGTAATCTCGTGGGCCAGCACCGGTCCGGTGCGAACCTTTTTCGGCCACATGTTCTTGGCAAACCAAGACGAGCGCAAATACAGCCTGGGATGGCGCAATATATCGGCGGGATCGGCCCCCAGCGAGACCAGCCGCTTTAACCCCGCCAGCGAGTCGCGAAAAATATATCGCACCCGGTCCATCGTCCCGAACAGGTTGCCGAGCATGGGGAATTGGCAGCCTTTGATCCGCGCGAAATAAATCGCCGGTCCGCCCACGCGAAACACCCGGCGTTGGATCTCGGCCGCCTCCAACTCGGCGTCGATGGGCTCCTCGATGGCCGCCAATTGGCCAGTGGCCGCTAAATCCTCAACGCATTGCCGCAGCGTCCGGTAGCCCATGATAAGAGATAAGAGATTAGAGATTAGGGATTAGGGATTAGGGATTAGGTGATAGGGAATAGTAAAATATTTAGCCCCCGGTGAATACACCGGGGGTTTGGTTGTGACTTTAATAAAACCGCTTGCTGTTTCGCACACGGCCTTTCTCCGCCGGCATTCTTTTTTGAGTGCCACTGGCTTTGCCAGTGCCGCTCATTCGCAGCCGTTTTTGCAGTTTCGGGAACTTCATGGCCGGCATGCGAGCGGTTTTTTTGACGTTGCGCGACATTTTCTCTAATCCCCAATCCCCAATCTCTATTCAATATATCTTTTCAAGATTATGGCCTTTTCCACATTCAGATCCTGCCCACGTTGAAAGCCGACTGGAATGGTGCGGTCGATCATGTAAAACGCCCGATGGCGGACGATCTCGCCGGTGTCGGTGCCCATTTCCTGGCCCAGTTCATACCCGTCCGGATGCGCCAGATCGGGCAGACCGGCCGGGGTCGTGAACCGATTCGGTTTCACCTCGAAATATCCCACCGTGATCCACACCGAATATACGTTCGAGCGCGTGGTAACCAGGTTGCCCATGCGCTCCAGTCCCTGGTAATGGAAGAACGGATTACGATCGGTGTTGTTAACATCTTGTTGTGATTGCGGGGGTGTGAGATGTAGAGGTGATTGCTGGAATAATGGATCGCTTGCTGTTGGACTCGGCCGCAAATATGTGGCGTTAATTTCCCGAGTGGGAGTGGGAGGAACAGGGTTCCAATAAACGCTTCCGCCGGAACGGAATGGGTTATTAAATTCCGTCGGAGCCAGGTTGGCGGGGTCAAAATCAAGTTCATTGTTAGTTGCAGTCATATATCCACGTCGATTTTGCTTAAACTGATCCCAAGTCGGCGATTGATTGCCGTTCATCAGCCCGTCAAAGACAGCTTGGCTGTAAATCGTATTCAGGTTGATTCGACCGGGTTCGCGATACGTGGAGATACTATTGTACGGCGGGAAAAAGGTATGCGATCCTGGTGATGATGGAGCATAGGCTGGGGGTGGAGACACCGCGTTTGGAGTGACTTGAATCTCGGTCCCCTCGAACCACGAGGGCACGCCCACGTAATCCAAAATCCGGCCGAATTGGTTCATCCCGTTGGCGCTGCCCGACTGGAGGAAATTGAGCAATTGCGGGAATGGTGCTGATCCGGCGATTAAGGGCGTATAATTATCGGTGGATGCCGTGCAGGGTTGAAATTCCCAAAGCAGCCGCGCCGGATGGCTGGACGGCACGAGCATCAACTCCAATTGATTTACATACGGCCGCCCAAACCAGGGCAGCCAGGGGAAAGGTTTTACCGATGGATCGCCATATAGCTCCGCCGGCCTGCCGGAAATGAATGTAATCCAATACGGAGCGCTGCTATCCTGGAAGGCTTGATTCAAATATCCAAGGCTATGATGATCCGTCAGGTTGTAATCAAAATATGCATTTGAGCCGGCTTTTGTGCTATTGGTCGGATCATCGCTGATCGGCGCCCAAATATTGTAATTTGATGCCGCGTTTCCGCGCTGCCGTGTGGCAAAATTTATCGCTTTACGTGGATTACTCAATACCTCATCAGGATCTTGTATTGGAGAACTACCGGAATTATCATCGAAATCCCCGTCAAAAACCGTCAAATCGATGGGCATCCAATCCACGGTCAGGTATGGATTCGTCACCGGATCGTACGGCGCCAAAGGATTGGCCAATC
>JBEKZY010000356.1:0-4958 GCA_049509395.1 Thermoguttaceae bacterium
CAAATTCCCGACGGACAGTAGAAAAGCGCTCTGAATCGGCGTGCGACTTTCCTCACAACTTCTTGCAAAACAAGACGTTACAACTTCTTAAACGCCGACCAGGTCCTTTGGCACTTGAAGTGCGTTTCTTTGTTTCGTGCAATCCCGGCGGATCGATCGCCAAAAGTTGCCGCTAATTTCAGAGGAATCGCCTCCCCTGGTTCACATCGCTTAAGCGTACGTTAATCCGATTTGTCGTCCCTTTTAAGTTGACGATCCCCATGCCCAAACACGATCACAGCAAATCAACGCCAGGCAAAAAATCCTCGCATCATACCGGCGTCCAACAGCCGTACCACGACGAAATGCCGCCGGTGGACGAAGTGCTGCTCGAAGAAGAACTTGTCGTTCCAGAATCTCTACCCGACGTTGATCTTGACGAGGATGAAGAAATCGATCGTGCCGAAGAGCCCACCGGCGAAGACGATCAAATCGACGACCCCGTGCGGATTTATCTCATGCAGATGGGCGAGATCCCATTGCTTAAGCCCAAAGAAGAACTTGCCGCCGCCAAGCGGATCGAAACCGGTCGCCGGCGATTCCGCCAGTGCATGCTGGCCAACGATTACGTGCTCCAGGCGGCCGTGAGTTTGTTGGAATGCATCCGCGACAACAAGGTGCGGCTGGATCGCACTATCGAAGTCTCGGTGATCAACATTCGCGAAAAACGGCGGCTGTTAAAGGTGCTGGATCCCAATTTATTCACGCTGCATCATTTGCTGATCCATAACCGCCGGGATTTCAGCCTGGCGATCCATGATCGACATCCCCGAAAAAAACGCCGCGAGGCCTGGCGCCGGCTCTTGCAACGCCGCGTGAAGGCCGTGCGGCTGGTCGAGGAACTCGGACTGCGAACGCAGCGATTGCAGCCCATGCTCGATAAACTCCATCAGATCTGCCTGCGATTGGAAAGCATCAAGGAACAATTGGCCGAACCATGCCATGATCCGGACGACGCCGCCCGGGCCGTGGAACTCCGCAAGGAATTGTGTTATCTCATGCGGTTGACCCTGGAAAGCCCGGCCACGCTCCGCCGCCGGTTGGATCGCATAACAGCATTGCACAATAAATATGAATCCGCCAAGCGATATCTTTCCGCCGGCAACTTGCGATTGGTGGTCTCCATCGCCAAACGCTATCGCAACCGCGGCTTGAGCTTCCTGGACCTGATTCAGGAAGGCAATACCGGCTTGATGCGGGCGGTGGATAAATTCGAACACGCCCGCGGGTACAAATTTTCGACTTACGCCACCTGGTGGATACGCCAGGCCATTACCCGGGCAATCGCCGACCAAAGCCGGACCATCCGCATGCCGGTGCACATGCTGGAAAACATGGGCAAAGTCCGTAATGCCACGCGGCACTTGATCCAGGAAAAAGGCATGGAGCCCACGATTGAAGAAACCGCCGCCGAAGCGGGTCTAACGCTCGATGAAACCGTCAACATTTTTCGCATGGCCCGCCAACCGCTCTCCCTCGACCAGCCGGTGGGCGAACACGACGACACCTACTTCGGCGAATTCCTCCAAGATCATCGCGAGGATGATCCCTTGCTCGGGCTTAACAACGAATCGCTTAAAGCCCGCATCGCCGAAGTCCTCGAGGCCCTGGAATATCGCGAACGGGAAATCATTCGCCTGCGGTTCGGTCTGGCCGACGGATATTCATATACTTTGGAAGAAGTAGGAAAAATTTTCTCCGTCACTCGCGAACGCGTTCGACAGATCGAAACCAAAGCGGTAAGATCGCTGCAGCATCCCATCCGGGCGAAAAAACTCTTAAGCTTCATGAACGACCTGGCCAACGTCCCAATCGAAAACCTGGACGCCTGTCACGGCAACACGATGGTGGAGAGTTGATTGGGAGTGTCTTAAGATGATATTTAGCCCGCCGTGAATACACGGCGGGTTCGATGCGGGAAATAATCCTCCGGGTCAGGCATTTCTGCAAAAAAGAGAATAGTCCTTCCGGCCCCCCAGTGTGTTCACCGGGGGCTAAATATTTGCTGTTTATCATTATGCGGGTCGTTGATGGAATGCGCATCAAACATTACCATAAAGGATATTATGAAAATCAATTTCGCTTTTAGCCTGCAAGATATTTTCCGTATCTGACTTCTTGGGGATATAAAATAATGATCATCGCCGACCTGGGCAAGATCGAAGGCCGCCGTTATCCGGCCCGCCGCCGCACGCAAAATGTAGTGGGCGGGGCATCGCCCATTCAAGCCGAGAATTTCTCAATCGGCAACGTCCTGCTCGATCCCAACGGCGGACAAGTACCCTGGCATAATCAACAGCAGGAAGAAGTATATTTTGTCCTGGAAGGCACGGGCGAAATATGCCTGGGCGACGAGCGGCAGGTGGTCACGGCTGGTCAAGCCGTTTACATCCCGCCCGGCGTGTTCCACCAACTCACCAACATCGGCGATACGCCCTTGCGAATGATCTACTGCTACGGCCCAGCCGGCGACGTAGCCCATTGGAAACAGGAACTCAGCGGCACGCTGCCTGTGGCCGGCGTCGATGCCCCGCCGCTCCCGCCCGGCTCATGCCCGCAATGCACGAAAAGACCAAAAAGTTGGTGAGATTTGTTCAATTTGCAATTTGCATTTTGCATTTGACAATTTGCAATAAAAATGCAATCTGTTGAAATTAATACGCGACAAAACCAATCGAGGTTATCAATGAGCATCCTCATGCATAATATCGGCATTATCATGAACGGCGTGACCGGCCGCATGGGCACGAACCAGCACCTCATGCGTTCGATCATGGCGATCATCCAGCAAGGCGGCTTGAAAATCGGCGAATCCGAAGTCATCATGCCCAACCCGATCCTCCTCGGGCGGAATCCGACCAAATTGGAGCGCCTGGCGGCCATGTCCGGAGCAACACGCTGGAGCACCGATCTTGACAAGGCCCTGGCCGACAAAAATGACACAATTTATTTCGACGCCCAGACCACCGACCGCCGCGTGGAGGCCGTGAAAAAGGCCATTGCCGCCGGCAAGCACGTGTATTGCGAAAAGCCCACGGCAACTACCACCGCCGATGCTCTAGAACTGTACAAGCTGGCCAAGGCGGCCGGCGTGAAAAACGGCGTGGTGCAGGACAAACTCTGGCTGCCCGGGTTGTTGAAACTCAAGATGCTGATTGACAGCGGATTCTTCGGGCGAATCTTTTCAGTGCGAGGCGAATTTGGCTACTGGGTCTTCGAAGGCGACACCATCGCCGCCCAACGCCCGTCGTGGAACTATCGCAAGCAGGACGGCGGGGGAATTATCATCGACATGCTCTGCCACTTCCGCTACGTGCTCGATAATCTCTTCGGCGACGTCCAGGCCGTCTCCTGCCTGGGCGCAACGCACATCGACAAACGCTGGGACGAAAACGGCAAGCCGTACCAGAGCACGGCCGACGACGCTGCCTACTCAACCTTCGAACTGGCCGGCGGAATAATCGCTCAGATCAACGCCAGTTGGTGCGTGCGCGTACGGCGCGACGATCTCTTGGTCCTCCAAGTCGATGGCACAAAAGGCAGCGCGGTCGCCGGCCTGCGCCACTGCTGGGCGCAATCGTACGCCGCCACGCCGCGCCCCACCTGGAACCCCGACGTTGACAGCCCGATCGATTTCTTCGCCGGCTGGCAGCAAATCCCCTCGCACGAGAACTATGAAAACGCCTTCAAGATCGAGTGGGAGCTCTTCCTCCGCCACGTAGTCCGTGACGACCCCTTCCCCTGGACCCTCCTCGAAGGCGCCAAAGGCGTCCAACTAGCCGAAGCCGGCCACGAGTCCTGGAAGCAACGCAAATGGGTGAAGATACCGAAGTTGGAAGCATAGATAAAATCAACTATTTTTTATATAATATGTTTTAAGCCTCCGGAATTTCCCGGAATTGCCAGAATTTTTTGGTTGGATATGGGGAGGTATTCCATGAGATACTTGACACTTGTCCTTATGATAGCTGTTCTTGGTTGTGCGCCTGCTAAAAAAGAAGGTGACTGGGTAGACCAAAAGTGGAGTAGCTTCTCTGTGGAGTGGAGGCGAGGTTATCGAGATTACTTCTCAGATGTCAGTAAAGACTATAAGGACGCACTACGAGAGATAGATATGGACTTGTGGAACATCCGATTATGTCAAAAGTATGAGTATGAGTATGAGTCTGACAGCATGGGCTCTGACATAGTTGCAGTACGCGAAATTAAACAAGAGCGCAAGGCGGATCTAGAACGCGAAATTGCAAAGTTACAACAAGAAGTCAAAGCCAAGACTCAGGTATCTGTCGCTGCTAAAAAGAAACTAGAGGGGACGGCTAACACTTCTGATTACTGGGATGGCTGGAAGGTTGCTGAATGTGAGATTAATAATGCGGTATCCGATCAAGAGTTCCGCGAAGACAAGAAATCTCGTGAAGAAGGTGAGCATCTCAAGAAGGTTCTGGAGTATGCTAAGTGAATTGTCACCCACTCGATGCGACACCGCCGGCCAATTTCACCCAAAGAACCATGTGTTCTTGAAAGCCCTTGTCAGCCCGGACAGGAACTTTATCAGGCCATGACTTATGACCCACCTGGAGCCAACCATCGTTGTGCAGTTTCGCTTCAAGGTCTTTATAGTCCAGGCGGTTTGATAGATCGTGACCCTTTCTATCGAATTCCAGCAGCAATAGCCCTAAGTGGTGCTTCGGCTGCTCATCAGTTCGCCAAAGGCAATTCAGCTTCCTGGCGTCAATCCATGCTTCTTCAATTGAGACACACGTCATAGCGTGTTTCGGGTCAGTGAGTATATTCTCATTTTTCGCGCTGTAATCATAACGATAATGCCTACCTTTATTGTCTGTCATGGGCTTCTTTTTGAGATCTTTGAGAACACATTCAAAAATTGATTTGCATTCAACAAAAAGTGGGATGCAACC
>JBEKZY010000357.1:0-4954 GCA_049509395.1 Thermoguttaceae bacterium
CGATCACGCCGGGGCCGTTTTTATTGGCAGCCGTATTGGGACCGATGATTTCGCTTTTTGGCGTGATCGTTCCCGCCTATTTAGCCGGTAAAATCACTCCCCTGGAGGGAATGCGTCCGATCGTCTCGGAGCACGACCGGCGAATCCCCGCCTCATTCGTGATTTTGGCGGTGGCGGTGTTCACCGTGACCGGATCACTTTTGGCGGGCAGCATCATGGGCTTTTTGCCATTGGTTATGTTGCCTATTTTCGGCGTGCTTTTCACGGCGGCCTTTGTGATGCTGGTGCCCATAGTGCTTAAAAGCATGTCGAAGGGCACGGCAGCGGTGCTGTATCCCTTGCTAAAGGTCGAAGGGCAATTGGCCAGCCGGCAGATCCTTCGCCGCCGGGCCAGGGCAACTTTGACCATCGGCATTTTGTACATCGCCGTCAGCATGGCAGTCAGCCTGGGGATCACGCTGGTAAACAACATCAACGAAGTCCGCACCTGGTTCGATAAAACCCTAAACGGCGATTTTATTGTGCGGGCGACTTCAGCCGACATGTCCACGGGCTCGGCGGTGCAAATGCCCGAGTCGATGGGCGACGAAATACGCGGGATCGACGGCGTAAAAAATGTCGATAGCCTCCGCGATTTCAACGACGTAAAGATCGGCGATCAGCCGGTCCTGTTGATAATTCGGGGCTTTACCGACAAGAATGATCTACCCCTGGTCTTGAAAGAAGGAGCGATGGACGAAGTGCGCCGCGGGCTGTCGCAGGGCGAGGTGGTCGTAGGCACGGTGCTGGCTAATCGTATGGGAAAGAAACTGGGCGACGAAATCGAACTGACTACGCCAAAAGGCGTGAAAAAAGTCCGCATCGCGGGCATCGCCACGATTTATTATAACGGCGGGTGGGTAGCATATATGGAAGGCGAACAGGCCAAGGAAATGATGGGCATCGTAGGAGTCGACACCTTCCTCGTCTTGGCCGAACCGAAAAAATTTCAATCGGTCGCGGCGGAAATGAAAAAACTATGCAACGAACAGGGGCTGATATTACATTCTTTCACCGACCTGCGGAAAAAACTGAATGCCAAACTTGACGGCGTAATCGGCAGCCTGTGGGGCCTAATGGGCCTTGGGTTTATCATGGGCGCACTGGGCATGGCCAATACGCTAACGATGAACGTGCTGGAACAGACCCGGGAACTGGCACTGCTGCGGGTGGTGGCCATGACGCGGCGGCAGGTCCGCAAGACGATCCTGGCCCAGGCCGCCATCATCGGCGTGATCGGTTTGTTCACCGGAACGCTGGGCGGCATGGTCGGATCGTATACGATCAATCTAAGTTCGATACCGCTGTTCGGTCACGCGGCCGATTTTGTCATGCACCCGCTGCTGGTCCTGTCGTGCTTTGCCATCGGCATGGCGATCATTCTTATCGCCGCGTGGATTCCGGCCGAACGAGCGGCGCGGTTGAATTTGATGATCGCGCTGCAATATGAATAAGGATGAGCGGGCAATAGAAAAGATTCTCAATCCTTTTATACTCCTAATCCGCGAGAATAGAAGAAAAAACCACAAAAAACCTCCCTGAAATCGTTTTTTTGTTATCATTTGCGGATATCCAGTCTGCCTGTCCTGCGCAAATCCCCGCATCTAGTTGGATTATACAACTTTGCAGTTCTCCTGCCGAATCACCATGTTGATTGACCGTAGCAACGATGATCGCTATACTGCAGTGTCGGTTTTGTGGAAGCTGAGCACCCTGGATGGCTGATTCCCTCGCATTACCCTTGCTAGGAGGATTGCCCTAATGCGAAGGAGTTTTTGCCGTTGCGAGAGTACAAAGAATTACATGCTTGGATGGATACGATCCGCGATCGCTTTTGCTCGGTCGACAGCCTTCCGGAGCCGACCTTCAGGCGCAATGGCCGGCGGCTGGTCTCGTTCAGCACCAACAACTATCTTGGTTTGGCAACCAGTCAGCGTCTGATTCAAGCCGCGCAGTATGGCTTGGAAAAGTATGGCGTGGGCAATTGCGAGTCGCGTTTGCTCGGAGGCGATCTTGCAATCTATCGCGATTTGGAGGCCAAACTCGCCGCGCTAAAGGGCAAAGACTCCGCCATGCTCTTTGCAACCGGCTACCTGACAAACCTCGGCGTGTTGTCGACGCTGCCGACCTCGGCGGTCACCGTCCGATTCTATGGATTTCGTTCCTCAAGGCGCTACCGCTACGCGTACTTCACGGATGAACTCAACCACATCAGCATTCGCGAAGGCATCCGCATGTCGGGCGTCGAAAAGGCCGTCTATCGCCACTGCGATATGGATCATCTCGAAAGCCAGCTCAATAATAGCGACGCCACCACCAAAATCATCGTCACCGACGGCGTCTTTAGCCAGGACGGCGACATTGCACCGCTGCCGGAAATTCTCGATCTGGCCGATCGCCACGATGCCATGGTCTACGTCGACGATGCTCACGGCACGGGCGTGCTCGGCCCCACCGGCGCCGGCACTACCGAGTATTTCGGCGTTGAAAGCCCTCGTTTGATTTGCATGGGCACGCTCAGCAAGGCCTACGGCGCGATTGGCGGGTTCATCGCCGCGGAAAGCTGGGTTGTCGAGGTCCTGCGCCTAACCTGCAGCGCATACGGCTTTACGTCGACCTTGCCTCCGGATCAGGCGTATGCCGTGTCCGAGGCCATCGACATGGTCCGCGACGAACCGGAGCGGCGCGAGCGGCTCTGGGCCAACCAACGCTACTTCGTCCAGGCGATGGACGACCTCGGCTTCCGGTTGATGTCTCGGGAGACGCCCATTGTTCCCGTGTGGATTGGCGACGAAACCGATTGCCTGCAAGTCTCGCAGGATTTGGATGAAGCCGGTTTTCACGTCGACGCCATTGTCTTTCCGGCGGTGCCCAAAAATCAAAGCCGGCTGCGGTTCAGCATGAACAGCAACCACACGAAGATGCAAATCGACCGACTGGTCGACGTGATGGCCAAACTCCAGAGTGCGATAACGGCCGAGACAATCGACGCAACGCCCTAGAGTCTTCTATCCAATGCCGTTTCGGATTTCATCTCTTTTCACACAAAGACGCTGAACACGGGCAAAGCCCGTGGCACCCACGCAAAGGGGAACACTGATTAACGCTGATTTCCGCTAATCGATTTTTCCATGATCCGCCGATGGTGTTCTCATTTCTTTTGGGGTCAGAATCGCGATTTTTCCACGTTTGGGGAGGGCCTTGCGGTCTTGTTTTTCATAGTTTTGATTTCCAAAGAACACTGATAGCACTGAGCGGCGAGCGTAGCAGGTTCGAGAGAGGATTTCAAGAGAAAGAATTGGCCACCCGGGATTGAAGGCAGAATGCAGAATGAAGAATGCAGAATTGGGGATGAGGGACTGGGGATAAGGGCAAAATGCAGATTGGAAATTTCAGAGAAAAGTTGGCAAAGGATAATATACAGTGTACAATCGACGGAATGCACTGCTGGGCAAGCCAGCAGTGGCACCCGGCGATGCAATACGAATCACAGATCCAGGGGAATTCCCCAATTAATTCGTGTCCCCCTTTGTTGCTTGGTTAATTTTAAGGTGGTAACTTTATGACCGACTTCCACCATAATATTTTCTATTATTATTCAGGACCCAACTATTCAAAACAGAAGCAGTATGACCAGCAATTAGAAAACAACACCACTAAAGCGTTGGTAAATACATTAAAATACTGCGACAAGTTTGTTGCAAATAGTTTCTTGGCTTGGTTAGGCATTCACACCACTTCAAACATGGCAGTCGAATTTCAGAAAGCGACGATTGGCCGAGAAAGAATTCGCCTAGCGCGGGAACAACGTTTACTGCTTGCTATTACGCAAAAACCGAGGCCCGACGGAGGCAACAGTTACTCACGTTTGAAGTTATCAGATACTCAAGAGAGCAGGCCCGACGCTTGGTTATTTGGGGAAGATTTTGTTGTCCTTATGGAGAGCAAAATTGGCGATGGTGCGTTAAATTCATGTCAGATGAAGCATCATTATAATACATTATTGGCTGGAACTCGCGAGAAACCGAGATGCTTGGTACGAACGTGGTCCAATGTTCATGGGTTTTTCAATAGTATCTTACCACGATTGAACGAAAAGGATAAATGGCTTGTAGGTCAATTCACTCAATATTTGGAGTACCAATGTATGTCCGATTTCACAGGATTTGAAGAGTGGATGTTCGATTTTTTCATACAGGAAGAAAAGGACGAGAAAGAAAAGAATTTGATACGTCACTCGATGGAAGGATTCAGTGAAAAGGTTCTCGAGGGCGGACTCAAAGCACTCGATCCAGATTTTTATGAACAAGCTTGGCTTGGCAATATTTCCCGAAAGGGGAATTCTGTCTGGGTAGCTTTCGTGCCTTTGGTGAAACCTAAGGTTTTCACGCGGAAGGTACATCAAACCATATCCCTTTCCGATCGTGGGCTGAAGGTCTTTGTCAATTTTGAATCGCAACATACAATAAAATTGCTTAGAAAGAGAATGCGGAACAATGACGACAAAAAAAGACTTATAGACCTTTTGGCACGTTCACCAAGCCCATTTCTCGTACGCATAGACCGAAAAGTGCAGCGACAAAATCAACCCAGGATATTTGATGGGTACCCTCTTGCAGAATTGGTAGGAGGCGAATATATGTCAGGAAAACCAGGACTTTATGGTCTGAAAAATCCCGAATCGAGAGCATTCGCTTCCTTCGAAAATCTACTCTTTGAAAAAAATAAAGATGGCAGATTTGAATTGGCATATATAGCCATCAGTAAACAAATAGATCGTAAAGAAGTTCTTAGACTTTCAAAAGGAACCGGAGAGAGATTGGTAAAGGAAGTTTTTGGAATAATGAAGAAATTTCATCCAATTGTTCAGTTTATTAACGATGCGGAGAACTAAATCAAAGACGACTGATGCCAC
>JBEKZY010000358.1:0-4952 GCA_049509395.1 Thermoguttaceae bacterium
AGGCCGATCTGGCGCAGGACAAGCCGGCGAAGCCTGCGACCGAACGAGTAGCGACTATAGAGCCAAAAGGGGGTGAAAGCTTAGTGAAGCAGGGCTCAAGGACTCCAGCCACTCCGGCGAATGTATCGATCCAGAAGATGTCGGAGGGCCTGACGCTCACCAAGGGCCAAAAAGTCAAACTGGACGAATTGGCAAAACAGTTTAATCCTCGCATGAGTGTAGTTATGCAAAGGCTGGACGTGCTGACGTCCGAACAGACAAAAGCCCGTGAAGATGCTATCAAGACAGCCCGAGTGGCTGGTAAGAAAAGCCAAGACATCCAAGACGCGATCTATACGGCTGTTCAGCTTACCAACGAACAGAAAACGACTCAAGCGGATGCCCGGAAGGAAATGGCCGACTTGAACAAACAACTCAGCGAACAAGTAATGTCCGTGCTGACTCCCGAACAACTGGAGCAACTGAAAAAGCTTTGGCAGGAGAAGAAATAGACACCCCATTGTGTCCTCGTTGCAGAACGGCCTATACTTATTGTCAAGACGCGAGCGACAACGCAGACGGCAGATGTACGTACTCGACATCGGCGCTATTTTGGATCAGCCGCCCTACAAGCGTCAATCAAGCTTCGGTGAACTGGTATCCTTGAGTGGAGCAAGCATAAATGTTTTCCAATTCCTGGCGCATTTTTATGCTGGCATGCCTTGGCGCAATTAGTCTCAGCATTCCAGACGTGTCGGCACGGGAGATTCACGTAGCCAAGACGGGAAACGACTCGCACGCCGGCAGCATGGAAAGTCCGTACTTGACGATTAGCAAAGCCGCGTCAGTCGCACAGCCCGGCGATACTGTGACCGTCCACGCCGGAACCTATCGCGAATGGGTCAAGCCGCCGCGTGGCGGCAGGGATGAAAACAGCCGTATTATATACCGGGCCGCGGCGGGCGAAGAGGTGCTCATCAAGGGCTCAGAACAGATCACGTCTTGGGTACAACAGGAAAACGAGGTCTGGATGGTCAAATTGCCGAACAGTTTCTTCAGCAACTATAACCCCTATGCGCTAACCATCTCCGGCAACTGGCTCATATACGGCCAGTGGCTGCACCGCGGCGACGTCTACCTGGACGGCGAGGCATTCCACGAGAAGAAGAACTTGGAGGGTGTGAAACAGCAGCCGCATACCTGGTGTTGCCGGGCAACCGAAAACAACACCACCATTTGGGCAAACTTCGGCAAGGCGAATCCCAATACACAACTCGCCGAGATCAACGTCCGCGAAAGCGTCTTCATGCCGACAGAAACCGGGCTAAATTACATTACGGTCAACGGCTTTCACCTGTCGCACTCTGCCGAGAACTGGCAACCCCCGTGCCTTCAACTACAGATGGGAGCGATCGGGCCGCGTATGGGCAAGCACTGGATCATCGAGAACTGCACCGTCACCAATGCCCGCTGCGTGGGCATCTCTCTCGGCCAGGCGCCGGGCGTAGATTATGCCGACATCGACGCCTTCGGCACGCATGTTATCCGCAATAACGTGATCCGCCGCTGCGGCGAGGCGGGGATCGCCGGCGAAAAGGGCGCAACACGATGTCTCATCGCCGACAACCTCATCGAAGACACCAATTACCGCAAGGAGTTCGGAGGTTTTGAAACAGCAGCCATCAAGTTTCATGAATCGGTCGATACGACGATCCGCGGCAATCTGATCCGTCGCGTCTATTCTCGGAAATTCGAAGACTTCGGCATTACGCGGATCTGCGGCAATCTGATCCGCCGCGTCTGTTCTCAGAAATACGGGGTGTTCGGCATTTGTTTGATGGACTGGGCCAAACGGCAATTTCTGGACGACCTCGTACCAGTGCCTGCGGCATTCGGCATTTGGATGGACTGGGCCAACCAGGGAACCCGCATTACCGGCAACATCATTTACGACACGCAAGCGGCGAATATTTTCCTGGAAATGGACCACGGGCCAATCCTGGTCGATAACAATGTGCTTGTCGGGCAAGGAGTCATGAGCCTCTCCGAAGGCTGCGTGTTTGTGCACAATTTGTTCGTGGACTGCAAATTCATCATGCTTTCCGACGCCATACGCTCTTCGGAATACTACAAGCCCCATACACGAAAGATAATTGGAAGCAAACCCGGCATCCCCTCAGACCACAAGTGGTTCAACAACGTCTTCGTTCGTCGGGGACTAAAAGGTGTCAATAAGGCACCAGGCTACTCCGCAGATTACAATGTCTTCATGGACGGTGCAAAAAAAAGCTCCTTCGGCGATGATCATAGCGTGGTTGATTCCTTGGAATCCAAGTTCCGCCAAGAAGATAGCCCCTTGGGCGTTTCCCTTCGTTTCCAGGTTTCACAGACTTCCCTTCGCATTAACGCACCATGGGTGGATGGCGCCTTAGTCGGCATCCTTCCAACTGTTGGACAGACGATCGAAAATGCCTCCGGTCAAGCGATCCGCGTGGACACCGACCTTCTCGGACAAACACGAGCCGCACCGGTTGCCGGGCCTCTGGCGAACCTCAAGCCCGGCGAGAATATGCTGCTCTGGTCCATAAAAAAGTAGTTCAAGAACCGATGATCTGGCCTAGCAGACTACGGAGTATACGTCGAGTCTACACCGTTGCCGGGAAATTCGATGTCAAGATACCTTAACTTATCGAGAAACTAAATCTTATGTCTTTCTTGCGGCGTGCGGCGGCCAGAACGGCATCAATGGCATGGGCTAAGGATTTGCCAGACTTCAGCGGCAAACAGTCGTTAAAAAACGTCTCTATATCGGCCGGTGCGGACGAATCGTCCGGCAGGCCATCTTCTTCCGTAAGTGACGGCGCAATCAAGCGCGCGAAAACGGCGTCGTGCAAGCTATTTTGGATTAACGCGGTGCGTGATATTTGACTCCCAGCCTCCAGCCTGGGAATCCGTTTGTCCGACGCTATAGCATTGCGACTTGTATAAATCGGATTTGTATTTTCCGTAATGTCCCGCGGTTGCAATGCACTCGGAAATTGCGTTTGCACGCTGGAGAGCGGGACCGGGGCAATATCCAGCACTGCTGGACAAGCCAGCAGTAGCACCTGCGCATCTGCCGTTTGCACGGGCGCGAATATCGGTGAAGCCGTCGTGATTTCCACTGTCACAAGTGACAATTCCTCATGCAAGGTCACGATTTCTAATGACAAGGCCGCTGGCTGGGATATGCGATTATCTTCTAATAGTGCCGCCGGCTGCAATGCTACAACGTCTACCACCGCCGGCAATGTGACCGGTTGTGAGGCTGCTATGTCCGCCGACGCAATCGCCGATTGCGGCGTTGAAGTTTCCGCAACCGCCGACAGCGGTTGCAATGCATCGCCGGCCGATAGCGGAGCGCCCACCGGCGCGGTGATCAATTGCAAAGGATTGCCGCCCGCGCCGTCGGTCCGATTGTGCCGGGCAATAAGATCGTCGGTGGCATTTACCCGGCCGTCGCGATTGTAATCGTAGGGGTTTGTGATCGCCGCCGCCGAAAAGCCGGTCTTGTGCGTGCGCGAGGCAGCCTCGTCTTGAGGATCAACCACGGCGTTGGCCGGGCTGTCGCCAGACTCGCCGATGGCATTGCCGAAATAGAATACGTCCGCCGCGGCCAATCCGGTGTTGGCGTCGGCCAAAACGGTCACTTGCAGCCACTGGTTTTGGATGATATTGTCGTCCCAGGTGATGGTCACCCGGTCCGATCCACCCGCGCCCTTACCCTGCCGCTCAAGAACATAACTAGGCGCGGGGGCGGTGAGCCATGTGCCGCCGTTTCCCACCTTGAACTGAAAATCGGCGGCGTTTATACCACCGGGGTTTTCCGGGTCAAGGATATCGACCATGATCCCGTTTATACCCCGGCTGTAACTGGTGTAGTTGACGAACGTCGCTGTCTGGTCAGGCATAAGGGCCGTTTTATCCGTTGCAATGGCGCTATCGTCGTAGTCGTTTATCGCTGGATCGCCGTTGGGATAGCCCGTGTGGGCGTCGAACTTCGAGTTGTTGTAAAAGATATCCCGGCCCACGAGCGCCGAGACGTGGGCCGTGCCCGGAGTGGGCGCGGCTGCGATCCAGCTTGCGGCGTCGTCGCCCCAGGCGGCTGCCGAGATTCGTTGCAAAGAATCGCCGCCGCCGTCGGCCGCCGTAGGCCAAGGCGATGCATTGTCGTAATTTATTTCGTCTTCGATCAAGGCGGGATAAGTCGGCGGGGCGCCATTGGGAGTATCCGGCCGCAGCAATTGCACTGTTTCTCCCCCGTTGTTCAAGTGGCCGGTAAATGGGCCCACTAGGTTTACCGAAGAACCGATTCCATATTTACTCTTAAAATTGTTGAGTTTAGTCAGGTCCGTGGGATCGAAGGGCAGGACCAGCAATGCCTCGTGTGCCTCGATGGTCGTTCCTGCGGAAAAGGCAAAATCCACGCCCTGGCCGATTAGCCAATGCGTCAGGTCTACGTCCGCGGCGGTGGGATTGTAGATTTCTATGTATTCGTAGTCTTCCGGATTTTGCCCCGCGCCGACGCTGGGATTGTACATGACTTCAGTGATCAAAAGCGGCCCGATCCGCGGCCCGTTGCCGCCGGCGTCGTTCGCCTGGCCGAGTGTGCGGTTTTGCATGGGATACAAGTCGCCCGTGCCGTTCGGCCAGCGCCCGAATGATTCGCCGTTTTTGGCCGCGCCGAAATCAACGTGATCGGCGAAGTAAGTGAGATTTCCCAAAGCGTCGGCCTGCATCAGCCAAACGTCGTCGCCGCTGGAACTGAGGCCGAAGTAAACGCCGAACTGCTCCGCGGTGTATACCAGATACTCATACGGCGCCAGCACCGTGCCGTCGGGAATTCTATACTTTTTGTAATCGTCGCTCGAGTCGCTCAGGTACCAGCCGCTGATGTTTACGGCCGCATTGGTCGTGTTGTACAGTTCGATGGA
>JBEKZY010000359.1:0-4931 GCA_049509395.1 Thermoguttaceae bacterium
GTGTCAAGGCAAACGCATATTCATGCCAAAATTTCCATTCTTTCTCGATAAAACGTCAGTCATAGGTGTAGGTATAAATAATTTCACGGGTTTTGGCGGATTTACTTTTCGATAATTTGCGAATAGGCATGACAACAATCGGATAAGCGAATAACAGCCCAAACGAACTGAAAAGTGTTCAGCCGATCTTCGATGGATGCCTCTTTCAATTAAAATGTAAAACTAATGATGTGAACCGATACAAACTTTACCTCTTCTCTGATCCGGCCCATTTCATAATTTATTGTTATCCGTTTAATAACGCGCGGTTTCCTGCTTTGCTGTTTTTTAATAATCTTTTTCATCCCTCAGGGCTTGCCGGCTTCATAAATTCGTTTGATTTCCTCAGAAGTTAAGGCATTTTGGAAAATCATAAGTTCGTCTAGCCGGCCTGATAGGTTGCGAATTGCATCTTGGTCAGTGGAGGTCTCTTTGTCCCAAGCGCCGATCATTGCCGAACCGATCTGAACCACGGGAATTTGCGCCGATTTAAGCGTTTCGAAGTATTCGCCGTTAAGGTACAAGGTAGTTTGATTCGGCGTGTCGATAACTCCGGCAATCATGCACCATCGGTTGAGGCAATCGATGGGAATGGCCTTTGTAGAACAATAGTCGTCCAGCCCATTTTCATGCTTGTTAAATTGGCCGAAAACATCCATGATTATTTGTCCGCTTCCTTGAAGCTGGAAATGCAGTTTTTTATCTTGCCCCCAGTCGTCGGACATCAAAATTCCGTTATACTTATTTGCCAATCGCTTGCTGTTTACCCAAGCGATTACTGTTAGTTGCCGATGCTCGCCGGGCAAATTCACTCGCACGCCCGCGTCCGTGGACATGAACTCCAGGGCTTTCTTATCGGAAAATCGCCCCTCGACCCAAGTGGCATTTTGAATTTCGCCGTTAAACGCCGCTCCGGTCAATGCCCGGTTCAGCAGTACTTTGGGATTGTTCGGATCGGGCTGGAAGTCATAATAAGCCAGCAAATCCTGTCGTTTTTGCAGTTCTCGGCTGGCGTCCTGCCATCGCAGGAAGGATGGCGCCGGCGGCAACTGCGGCTGTAATATGGGGAAATCGCTGCGCAAAGCGACTTGCGTAGTGAACTTGGCGCCTTCACAAAGCACTGCTTCACCTTTACGCAAAGATACAGGAGCACTCCAGTGGCCGTCGGCCAGTTTGGCCTCGGCATTGATTTTGCCCGCGAAAACGGCAACTGCGGCGCGGCCTTTATCGTCGATCCTCACGCCGAACTCGGTGCCCAAATCGACGAAACGGGCGTCGGGCGTAAAAATGGCGAATTGCCGCGATTCTTTGGTGTCGGCCCGGGCAGTCAATTTGCCCCGGCTCAGAAAACCGGACTTTTCCGAATCCACGGTAAAGGATGCCGGCCCTTCCAGCAGCACCACTGCCCCATTGAAATATGTGACTTGAGCGATTCCTTTTTCAAGCTCCAATTTCCGACATACCTGCAAGGGCATCATCTCGGTGGGTTGCGTTAATGATTGAGACCATTGGCAATCCTTCATGACCGTGATTTGCGCTACGAATTCCGATTCCGCCGACACCTTGCCCGCGCGCGGGGCGATTAACCAATATGTTGTGCCCAAAAGCGTCACGACAAAGATCGCAAACAGCGACACAAACGTTAAAAGCGAGTGATGATTGAAAAAATCCGCAAAGCCCCCCAAAAAACCCAGGCTGGGAGATTGGTTGGATTGGCCCACTAAAATATCTGCGGATACCCGAGGACCTAAATCCATCGTGCTGTGCTGCTTGGCGCTTACCAGCCACGATAATTCGGCATTGATTTTCAGAAAGTCAATGTAAAAATCCCGCGCGCTGGCATCAGTCTCCAGCAATAACTCCAATTCGCGCAATTCCTGCTCAGAGATCGTTCCTTCGCAGACGGCGTTGGCAAGCGTCCATATCCGAGGATCGATATTTTGTGGAACGGACATTATAAAGAACCCTCCTCCTTTAGGGCATATCGAATGCATTCCCAAAGCTTAAGGCGAATATGACGTAATGAGTTGTAGATGCTCCCTACCGGCCGCCCCAGTTGTTTCGCCACCTCTTGTATGCTGTGATTTCCGTCATAACGGAGTTTCAGTAATTGTTGGCTTGCCGAAGAAAGTTTCCCCAAGCAATTGATCAACAACATGGAATGGATCGTATGCACGTCGGTGCGGTTGATGTGCAAATCCGAAAGCTCGGATAAGAGTTTCCCATTAAAATAAACGCGGCTCCGGCCTCTGGTCCTCATAAAGTTTTGCACGTTAAAAAAGGCGGTGCGGCACGCCCAGGCCATGAAATTCGTCCCCAATTGATACTCAAGATTCTTTTTCCAGAGGACCAAATTAGTTTCCTGAAGAAGGTCATCCGAGTCCGCCGCATTAGGTACCAAAGTATAAATGTAGCCGTATAATCTGCGCTGATGCTGGGTAAGCAACTCAACAAACACGGCATTTCGATCACCCTCAATGCAAGCCGCCATGATACCCCCTTCTAGAATGTATGTGTCGCTATGTTTTTACTCACATTTACAAGGAGTATGCGCACTTCCAACATCACTTAACGTACTGGGGATATCGAACCTAATGAAAAAAACCTTAAAAATCTAGAAAAAAGTGTCTGTAATGCAATTGGCATGATTGAAAATAATATCCGTGGTATTTTGGGCATAAACCGGTTTATTGTCATGAAAATCGCTCGATGCCTTAATAACTCGATTTTGGCCTTTGCTCGGGCTCGTGTCGCAACGCAAAGTTGAGTTTGCGACTGATCTCCGCCAAATACTCGATTTCAACCGCGAATTGCGATTCCAGCTTGGCAATCACGCGGTGGCGGAGGCGGTTGGGTTGATGATTAATGACACTACAACTCTTTCCTATCAGCTAACAACTGCCTCTTAATGTGCGCATAAATTAGAACGTTACCCATGAGTCCAGTTATGTGGAGTTTCACATAAATTGACGAAATCAGTATCAGGCGGGTTGATGTTCCGCCGCTATTAACCAGTGGGTTTTGCGGTGGAGCTTAATCCCAAGTAAAGTCACTGCAGCCATCGCCATGAGGACAATCGCACCCGGCTCGGGCACATTATAAACATCAACATCCGCCAGAGTCAAAACACGGTGGTCGTCAAGTGCGGAACCAGTGTCGCCGGGGTCGGGAGTCTCGACCGTGCGCCTGACACGAACGAACTCGCCGAGCACATTGTGGTCTAGCAATAAAGTGAGCATGTTTGGTCCGTCTGTGTAATCGCTGCTTCCACCTCCTAATGTGTTGTGGGGATTCAATAAGGGTGAAGTGTATAAAACAGTCGTGCCATCAGCAGCTAAGATCTCGACCGTGATATCGCGCAGCCGTCCGTCGTAGCCATCCATGCGATTATATAGATCGACTTCCTTGATGGATTGCGTTGAACCCAAGTCAACCATCCACCAAGGACTGGTATCGCTTGTAGCGGTATGTGCGAAGTTGCTTTTGAAGCCGTCTACGGCATTGCCGGCTGGGTTGGCATTCCCCCAGTTGGAGCTTTCCGTTGCCGTTTTGCCAATGGCCATGTTCCCGGCGCGCACGGGGGGCGTATTAGCTACATCGGTCTTTATTGCCTGCAATTGCGCCACCGAACTGGCCGGAATTAGGCCTGCTTTGTTCGGCGGGACATCAAGCAAATAGGTCGTATTGCGGGAATTCAAGTTGACGATTTGATCTGCCACCCAATTTGCACTTTTCAGCGAGTCCGCGCCGCTATCATGATAGAACCATCCGTTGTCGCTGCGCAGGGTGGCGTTGCCTTCGCTCGGCACGGTATTTCCCACCGGCGGCAACTGACCCGAAAACTGGGTCTCATAGTCGACGATATCCGTATGAGTCGCGTTCCCCTCATTAACGTTATTTATGAGCAATGTATTGGGCGAAATTTGTTTTATGTAATTATAGACGGTGTTATAGTTTATATATGAGTAGGTGCAGCCTTGGCTTTGATTCGCCCATCCCCAGCCGTCGACCCAAAGGGCGTCGATGTGCCCGTAGTTCGTTAATAATTCATGTAATTGCGCCTCTACGTAGGCAGTGGCATCAGCGGAACTCTTTAGTCCAAGGGTTACATCGTTCGAGTAGTATGTCGGTCCGATGCCGTTATATTTGTCCCAAAATGAGTAGTATAATCCTACGCCCAACCCTGCGTTGCGGAAGGAATTCACATAGGATGCTACGATGTCCTGGTGATAGGTGCTGTACCAACTCGTGTTTGCGATGTCATAGTTGCTTTCGGCAGTGTCCCACAAGGCGAAGCCGTCGTGGTGTTTGGTGGTAAGAACGCCATATTTCATCCCCGCCGCCACTGCCGTGGCCGCCCATTGGTCGGTATTTACAAGGCCCCCGGGATTGAAAGTATTAATACTCGACAGTGGGAGTGAATGAGCCCATTCCTCATTTGTATAGGTTCCCATGTTGTAGTGCAGGAACATGCCGTAATCTTGATTGACATAGTTTTGCTGTAATACTGACAGGTCAGTCGCGCGGGCCGTTACGGCAATTACGGTGAATACAACAAGTAATAAAATGGATCTGAAAAACTTCGTTATCATATTGCACATTCCTTTCAGTGCCAATCATTGCATCGAAATTCAAAGGGACATAGCCATTAAAATCGGCACGCTTTAGCAGCAATCTAAAACAACATAAAAAACCAAATAAGTTTAAAAAAGCCCGAGTTGCACTTCCCCGCGGATTAACTAAAAAAACTACTAGTCTTGTAGACCCGATTGCGTGGCCATGTTTATTAAGGCGAGACTTACATAAAAGGGCGCGCCCTGTATAAAAGGCGCGCCCCAAAACATATTTATATAAACACAAATATTTTACCGCGCCTTAACGCTTCCGGAAAG
>JBEKZY010000036.1:0-22901 GCA_049509395.1 Thermoguttaceae bacterium
CATAGACCGGCAACCGTCAATGTATCCGGCATGATCGGTCGGGGCGTTCGGCCGGCAAGCAGGGCGTCTTTCTGGTCAAGCCATTTGTTCAAGGCGGACTTGCCCTGGGGATCGTCGGCTACCTTACCAAAGTAAACAAATCGCCCCCGAACCTTTTTACACCACCTTCCCGTCTTATGAGGAAACAAGGGGAAATCGGGGCGGGGTTTGGCCGGTTTCCCAGCCGGTCTTTTTGTGGTAGACTTTGCCATTATGACACCTCCCACTGACACCATTTTGAATCCGTTTTGCATACCACCTACCGATAAGACAGTTTATCGGTGCTTATACCATCGGGTGGCATGTAACGGGTGTCAAACAGGTGTCAAGCTGATTATATCAGAGTTAGGAGAGTTGTCAATAAGCCCTATTTTATAGGGTTTTGGATGGGTGGCCGAGCGGTCTAAGGCGGCAGTCTTGAAAACTGCTGTGGGCGTTAGTCCACCGTGGGTTCGAATCCCTCCCCATCCGCTTTTTTGTGTTAGTTCGCTCGATAAGTCGATTTCCCGTATTGGATTATATTTTCATGGCCACAGCCAGACGATAAAACGTCGCATCCAATTGAATAGAGTTTCCAGTCCCGATCCCAGAGTAACTAGGTATGTGACCACCGCACCTATAATAATTAGACTGACAACAATCCAATTATTCCATGCTCTTTTCTTCAAGCGATCAAAATGAGTTGTTTCCAAAGTAATGTTCTTTTCGTAGTTCCTTTTGCCTTGCTCCTTCTTAGTGGCCGGAGGTGACGCGGACAACCGGGCATTGAGCCAATCTCGTACTTTTTTCAAGTGTTTTATGGCCTTGTCCAGAGATAGTGGATAATCTGGTTCATCTGGTGCTTCAGGGATATTCTCAAAATAATAATGAATGTCTTTTACTTTACGCTCAACTGTATCTAATATAACCGCTACCCCACCGGATCGTAATTGGAGTAGTACTTCAAGCTCTAATTGAGTCTCGTAAAATGCTTCTCCAAGTGGTCCAGAACGAGCGATTTCTTCATATAATTTCTGACGTTGGATTATTTGTAAATGGATTCTCTGTAATTGTTCTTCCGTGTTTGGGGACCGTAAGCGCTCGCACTCACAGCGTACCGACTCATCAAACGCTAGAATTTTTTGAAGTGGAGAGAGTGATTGAACCATTGAATCTCCCTTTCTTCGGGTCAAATCCAGGGGCATTGCCAAAAGGCAGGGAAGACAATCGCCCTGGGATTCGCTTGGCTGCCGAGTGGCAACCCGGTCAACCTTCCCGACAAATCGATTCTACTCCCGGAATTAGTATGGTGAAAATAGATGTTCCTAATCTGTTTAAGAAGTTGACTGTGAACAGTGGCAGCATTAGAAAATGGCTCTATGTGGGGGGTAGTTGCCCTCCCACACAAACTTTATTATATTAGATTTTATCCTGTTTTTCAGGTATCAATCGTAAGCGCTAGTATTTAGCCCTAAAAAATAGCGCACATGACAAAAAACGGACTAATCCGGTTCCGATGTTCCAACTGTGGCAAAGGCATCCAAGCGAAGCCAGAGTTAGCAGGGAAGCAAGTGGCGTGTCCCAACTGTAAAACTCCAATAAAAGTTCCGATATCATCATCGTCGGCTTCCACAATTTCGGATGAAAAATTTGGTGACGCGCTCACTGAGATAATATCCACACTTCCGCCGCCACCGCCTTGGAAGCCAACGGTAAGTAGTGGCACTGATAAAAAAGATGAAAAGGCCGCGTCTATTCCGGTATCAGACCCTATTGAAATGGACACGCAGGCCGCAAGTGAGGAACCGCTTGCATTTCTAAATGCGCTTTACAAACCATCGCCGCCACCACAACCGGACCCGCACAAGACACAAGGCGGAATCTTCAAAATCTTCCTGTCTCCGAAGACATACATAAAAACACCTATAGGCTCTTTGCCTCTTAGTGTTTCATTGCTAGTTGGTGGTGTCGCTGCAATTTATGCGTTATTGTTTTTATTTTTTGTGGGTTTTTCAGCGGTCATGGGATTATTTTTATTATTTATATTATTTGCAGTCTACTTTCTCCCAACCATAATCGTGTCAATAAACAATCATCCGCACGCTGCTGGAGTTCTCATTGTCAATCTATTTTTAGGCTGGACTTTTCTCGGGTGGGTTGGCGCATTGGCTTGGGCTTGCTCGGTTTCCTCAGGAGGCAATTGCAGGCAATGCAATGAACGACTGAATGGCTTTCCGAAAGTCTGTCCGCATTGCCACGCAACATTAGAATGGATTGGGGCAAAGTCTCTATCTCCTGAACAAGCAGTAGCCGAACGAAAACAGCTAGAGTTTGTGCGACAGCAGAAAGAAGAAAAAGTTATACGCGCACTGGAAGCCGCGAAGATGCGCCGCCAAGAAAACCGCAAAGATTTTTCGGCAATTATTGGATTTTTTGGGGCGTTGTGGCAATCGTTCATCAGGCTGCCCGGAAAAGTTGATAGCCACCTTCGTAAATTTGCAGGAGAAGAAAACGCAATCTTATATCGCTTTTTCCAAGCGGTTCTCTATTTGGTTTTTCCGGCCATCCTGGTGATTCTTGTCATCCAGGGCATAAACATCCAAACCAGTGTTCAACAACAGTACCGACAAACGCTTCTGAATAGCCGCTTGGCGGAGACACCTAACCCTAGTCTAAAATCGCAAAATAGAGAGCCCAATAAATCATCATTGAATCAAGTTGAGCCATTGTCCAATACTGACATTACCAAGGCCGCCCAGGACTATGTGACCGGGAGAGAAAGAACATGCAAGATTACGCGGACATACCCACCAGAATCCCTGAAAGATGCTTTCTACTATCACCATGACTCGCAGATACACCTCTGGTTTTTATTCAACAGTTTCAGAGCACCTCCCGATGGATACGAGGGAGAAACAAAATGGTTGGACATGCGGGAGTCACTAGCATGGGGAGTTAGGATTGAATATTCGACTGACGCGGGATTTTCTCGCATTATGCAACAAGATAGAGTATTTCTTATATCTGAAAAGGGAAAAGTTTACGGTTCGATTCCTACGGATTCTTTTCAGTTGGGAAGGCCTGGTGAGGGTGAACAATATAGAAAAAACATAGTCCCCCCCGACAAGCAACTTGAAAAATGGTCATCTTCTCTCTCGAAAGAATTGTCAAAGCCCGTGTCGAAGCCCGATCATCCGCCGCTAAAACTAGACATCCAGGGCATCCAATCACAGCAAAAACCCAGCCCTGAAAAGACTGCCATTGACTCGCCAGTGGGTACGATTGAACTAGGCGGCATACCAAAGGGTACCGGTAGCATTAGCAACAAGCCGGCCGATCCGAAAATGTATTATACGGTTAAGGAGCAAGGGAAAGGGAATCTCTTAGTGACAATCCATGCAACTCCACTTGGTGACGTTAAGACAACGGTTGAGGTTGGTGCCCCGCAGGATTTTGGCAGCACGGGCTCGGTTGGATTTCGCGTAAATGAGGAAATCAAAAATCCGTATGTCGAAATCAAGTATGTGGATGGTAAAGTCACCAGCGTGAAATGGGACGCTCGAACAGTAAGCGCGGAAAAAAACAACTCGCACTGATAAGTAATATCACGTCCCCAATTGTGAACGTTATCAATTCCTGCCCTCAATGGCCCCTATTTTTACCCCGGCTTTTTGCCATAGCGATCGACGACGTCTTGGAGCGGGAAATTTGCGGGGAACGGCTCGTCGAGTTGTTTGAGTATCCGCTCGTATTGCTTGACGAAGTCCATCAGGTCGCTGCCCGTGATCTCGTCTTCGATAAAGGCGGGGAATTTATCAAGCACTTGCCGCCACAGGGCAAAGCCTTGATCGTAGTCGGTTCGGGCGGCGGTCGGATCGCCGTCGCGGTATGCCCGGTCGCCCTGATAAATGAATTTTCTGGCGTTTATCGCCTCCTCGGTTTGTTCCACTTGGGCGCGGAGCCGCCAATACAGGAAGTTCACCGTATCCCGGTATCGGCTGATGTATGTGGCCGCATCCTCGTGCTCCGTGGCTTTTTCGGCAAGCTCTTTGGCCTTGGCGTGATTTGCGCCTTTGATTTGCCGGGCCACGTCTTCATGAGTGACCCGCATCCGCTCATCGGCTTCATAACCCAGTTGTACTTGCTCGCTTGTGCGTTTTTCAAAGGGAGTGTCGTAAGCGTCGCGTTGCTCAGGGGTCAATTGCTGGTGTTTTTTTTCGCGTATTTCGTCGCGCAGTCCGGGTTGCAGGGCATCGAGTTGTGCGACAAGTTTTTTCGCTTGCTCTTCTTCCTTATCTTTGTCGTTGAGATAGATATCCACGCCATAAGTGCTGGGGATGGGGATCGATCCGTATTGGAACCACTCGTCGCCGGCTGTTTTCCAAGCGCGGCGGGCAACCTCGCCGAAAGTGCCTTCGGTTTCGATGGCCTCGGAATAATTCATCTGCGACATGGGCGGGTCGGAAAGATAAATCAGGGGACTTTTGCCCCCTATGCCCTTGCCGATGCTGTCGGCCAGTTTTATGGCCTCCAAAAACCATTCTTTGCCCACCAGCCAGTTATCGCGCAAGGCCAGCGGCCGGGATTCGTTGAACTCGTCGTCGGCCTTGAACAGGCGGCGATAATATTTGTGGTCGTCCGACCGGCCGATTTTCTGCGAGATCATCCAGCCGGTTTCCCAAAGCAACCTCGGCTCGAATTTGTTGTAATCGATGCCCTGCTTCAGATAATTGATGCCCTTGATAACCCAGCGATACCGCTCGTGGTAATCGTCGAATTCGACCGACACGTTATAAGACATATTCCAAGCCTGGTGGATCCACACTGAAATGAAGTGCGGCTCGACTTTGATGATTTGATTGAGCGTGGCGGCGAAATTGGCCCAGTCCTCCTTCATTTTATAATCGTTGGCCTTTTCCCATAGCACCAGCGCCGCAACTCCGCGCAGGCCGAAGGTGGCCAGCTTTATCGTCTCGCTTGTCGGATCGATTTGGCCCAACTGCGTCTGGCTCAGCCCGGAACCATGGCGGTTGCGGTATTGAGCCAAAATACCGCCAGGCGAGCCTTTTTCATTGGGCGTATCGGCCGTCGAGGGGTGGCCGAAAAGATATAATAATCCCAAAAGCACGCCGATGGCCACCAGGTACACGATTTTCCGCAGAAATATATTACGCGAATTCATTGGGCAACCTCGCGCGATTTCAAGCAAAACAGTCCGGCCACGAACACCGGAATGACAAAGGCCAGCATGCGGAAGGAAAATTTCAGGATCTGGTCGCCGGGGATATTAAAACCATAAGCTACGTAGTCGGAAAAACTGAAGCGGCTGAAGTCGGGGACCAGCATGACGGCCACACGCATCAGCGGTTCGGTAAACCTGTCCAGGGTCTGAACCACCATGGTCCGCAAATTGGGTTCCAAGTCCATTGTGATGTTGTCCTGGGTAATCATGCGCAGCATCGACTCGAACGGCCCGCCGCCGAAGACTTGCCCGCCAGTGGCGGTTTGCTGATATGCCACCTCGTAAAGGAACCCGTGGAAGAAGCCTCCCAGCATCGCGCCGGCCGTGGCGAGTATGGCGACCGGGCCGCTTAGAAACGTGCTAAACAACACCCCCATGCCGATAAGCAACGTCATCTGCAGCCAGATGCCGATGTAACCCTTGATGAAATTCAACGTGAAGTAACCGTCCGGAGCGCGCAGATACATGTCGGCCTGGGCCGCGCCGAAGTATTGGGCCGGAGCGATGCTCCGCAGCCAAACCTCCACCGAACCGTTGTCCACGAAGTCGTCGAACAGGTCCAGTTTTTCGCCCTTGGGGCTGATTATGCGGCGGGGAATGAACTGCGAGTCGAGCACATAGTCCTTGGCGGAAAAAATCCTGACTTCAACCATCTTGCCCGTCTTCGGATTCCGCAGCGAAAGACTGGCTGGAAGTCCTTTTGCAATCTCGCCCGTGTACGTGCGATAGACGCTGATATTCAACTCGATGGGCAAACCGTAGGGAAATGACTCCGGCGTAATGCCGTCAAACGTCCACACTATGGCGGCCAATCCGCCGCCTTCAATGTAACTGCGGTAGGTCCATTCCTTGCCTACGCTGACCCCTTTTGCGGCCGGCTGCCCGGCCCGATCGCGAAAGGACAATTTGCCGTAAATCGGCACCCGGGCCATCAACATTCCTTCTTCCGGCCCCACTTTGTACACTGTCTTATCGCCTTCTTTCTCGGCTGTGATGGTATGCGTGTGGCCTTGTTCCGACTCCACGTTGATTACGCCCGATGGACTGATCGTGACCACATGGTTATGAGAATGTCGAGAATCGTAACTGGTCCGGCCGGTAAGCGTCGGCGTTTGGCCGGCGACCGATCCTTCGGCCGGGTGCAGATTGTCGGCGATCAATTCGTGCGTATGGGCCAGGCCGCGAATTACGAATACATAGCTGATCAGCCCCATGACGACCAGGAAAAAAGTCCCTATGGCCGCAAAACCTATAATCCGGCCCAGCACGATTTCGCTCATCCGAACCGGCTTGGTAACGATCGTGTGCAACGTGCGGTTTTTTATGTCCGCCGGCAGGCTCAGAGCGCTAAGAAACAAGGCCATCACCAGCACTAAATAAGTGGTGGCGGTGAGCACGAAACTCAAATACAAAAGCGCCGGATTAGTGCTTTTCGGATCGAGGAACCAACCCGCGTACAATAAAACCAGTATGAAGATGGCAAACACCACCACCACCCGGCGGCGGATCGACTCCTTCACGGCCAGCCAGCTTAGCGCCATTATGCGGCGCGGAGAAATGGAAACCAGGTCGCCGATTCCCGCGGACCATACCTTGCCGGTTACCGCGAAGGCGTGAATCGGGCCGTGCCTGATCGCGGCGATCAGCCAACCGATGACCGTTACCGCCAGCGATATCACGACAACCGCCAACAGCCAATCGGCCAAGGCCCAGGGGAACCAGGATAAAAACGACACTGAGTCGGATAAATCAACGGGCATCTTCCACTCCTCGCACGCGGCGGCCGGGATGGGCTTCGCTTTCGTCGATAATCTTCAAGAATAAGTCTTCCAAGGTCGTCGTGGGATTGCCGACTGAAAGCACCTTGCCGTTGTGACGCTCGATGACGTTCTTTACCTCGATCTCGGCGGCCGGGCTTAAAGTGGTGCTGTGAATTTCGGTAACGTCGCGGACTTTCAGCAAGGCATCGACCCGGCCCAATTCCTTTAACTCGCCCTGGTATAAAATGGCAATCCGGTCGCAAACGTCTTGCACGTCGGCCAGCAAATGGCTGCACATGAGCACTGTTTTGCCCTTTTTCCGCAAATCAACGATCATTTCCTTCATTTCATGGGTGCCGATGGGGTCCAAGCCGGTCGTGGGCTCGTCCAGCACGATCAGTTCGGGATCGTTGATAAGCGCCTGGGCCAAGCCGATCCGCCGCGTCATGCCTTTGGAATACTCTTTCAATTGCCGGCGTTTTGCCCATTCCAAGCCCACCGTCTCGATCAAATCGGCCACCCGCTGACGGCGAACGGCCCGGGGCATGTCGAACAACCGCCCATAAAAATCCAGCGTCTCCTCGGCATTTAGGAACTTATAAAGATACGATTCCTCGGGCAAATAACCGATGCGCTCGTTTTTCTTTACGTCGGTGGCGTCTTTGCCAAAGACCAATGCCTGGCCGCTGGTGGGAAACAGCAATCCCAAGATCAATTTGATGGTCGTGGTTTTGCCCGATCCGTTTGGGCCTAATAGTCCGAAAATCTCCCCTCGCCGAATCTCCAGGTCCAATGCCTTTAAGGCCCTGACTTTCTGACGACCCCAAAAGTCCCGGTAAACCTTGGTAAGATTCCGAGTTTCAACTATGACATCTGGCTGCATGAAAAACCTCGATTGCGGCGGGCCGGTCAACCGCTTGCCCGACTGACAAGAAATCCTTAGCTTCAAGGATTACTCAAATATTAGTACGCCTTACGTAAATAGACAGTTCATACTTTGACGAACGACAATTAAACACCTCACTATAGGGTAGTTTAAACGGTATTGCAAGGCGCCGGCAAACCCTTCTATCGCAGGGTGTGATAATTAATCCGCAGGGTAGGTTATTGGTAAAAACGCCCATGGATCATATTATGATTATCCACATCTGACCGTGTAATAGCCATTTAGTTTAGCCGCGAACCAACGGCGAGCGAGTTTTGTTTTCCTCTCGTTCCCAGAAAATATGCCCACCTCTATCAATCCCGATGCCACTTCGGCCCAGTACCAATGGGCTCTGCGATTCCTCGACAAGCGCGTCGATTTTGAACGCTTCCAGACCATGCCCGGCCCGGAACGGGAAATCAAACTCGACCGCATGCGGGCCCTCTTGGACCGGCTGGGCAATCCTCAGGACAAACTGCCTATCATCCACGTGGCCGGAACCAAGGGCAAAGGCTCCACCTCGGCCATGATTGCATCCGTACTCTGCGCCGCCGGATATCGCACCGGGCTTTTTACCTCGCCGCACCTGGAAAGAGTCGAGGAACGTATTGCCATCGACGGCCAACCTTGCACTGCCGACCAGTTTGCCGCATTGGTCGCCGCCGTTCAGCCGGCAGTCGAAACACTGGATCGCGAGGCTACAGCCGCTGCGCCGCGCGATCACGGACCCACGTATTTCGAAATCATCACCGCCATGGCCCTGCTGCACTTTGTCCGCAGCGGCGTACAGGTAGCCGTGCTCGAAGTCGGACTGGGCGGGCGCCTGGATTCGACCAACGTCTGCCGGCCGCTAGTCTCGGTCATCACCAGTATCAGTTACGACCACGTTCAGCAGTTGGGCGACACCTTGCAGTCCATCGCCCGGGAAAAGGCCGGCATCATCAAGCCGGGCGTGCCCGTAATAAGCGACGTAACGGCCGAAGAACCCCGCTCTGCCATCCGCCAAATCGCCAAAGACTGTGGTTGCAGCCTTGTGGAATTGAAACAAGATTTTGATTTTGAATATCATCCTCCCCAACATCTGGAAAAGCAGCCTGCCTTGGGTAGCATGGATTTTTGGCTGACCAATGTAAAGTCCCCTCTCCCTCTGGGAGAGGGCCAGGGTGAGGGCGGATGTTCAAATGAATGTCACAACTTGCCGCTTGCGCTTTTAGGCCGACATCAAGCCGCCAATGCCGCAGTGGCATTAGCGACAATTCACGAACTTATCCGGCAGGCTTGGAATATTTCGGAACAAGCCATCCGCCAAGGATTGGCTGCGGTCCGATGGCCGGCACGCATAGAAATCGTCGCCCGGCAGCCCGTGGTGATCTTAGACTCCGCCCATAACTCGGCGTCCATCGCCGCATTGATGGAAGTGCTTAAAGAAAGTTTTTCCGTCACACGCCGCCTGCTTCTTTTCGCCACCACACGCGATAAAGATTATTCGGAAATGTTAAAACTGCTTTTAGATGGATTCGACGAAATCGTCTTTACCCAATACACCACCAATCCCCGCGCCCTGCCGCCTGCCGAACTAGAAGCCACTGCCTTTCAACATATCGGCCGCCATTTTCCGATTTTCCCCACTCCCGCCGAAGCCTGGACTCATCTCCGCCAATCGGCCGTTTCCGAAGATCTTATCTGCATCACCGGCTCCTTCTTTCTAGCCGGCGAGATGCGAAAACTCCTGTAATGCCGCGACCCGCAGTGTGCCACTGCTTCGCGGAAGCAGTGTTTGATTGAACTGTTTTCCACAGCTTGGCCAAGTGGCACGGGCATCTTGCCCGTGATAAAGAATTGCTTGGAATAATGCCGGCCTGCTTTCCGGGCCAAAAATCATCTATTCCAGCGGCTTGCCGCAGTGCTTGCAGAATCTGGCGTCCGGGTCGTTCGACTCGTTGCAATTCGGGCAGCGACTTGTCTTTAAGAGCGGCGCACCGCAGTTCTTGCAAAATAACGCTTCCGCTTCGTTGACATGCTCGCACTTAGGGCAAAGAATCGCTTCCGCCTTTCCGCCATGAGCATGAGTTTGTACGCCCTCGCTTATGCCTTCGCTCACAGAGGTCGCCAGGTCGCGGACTGAGTCTTTCGTCCCATCGACCATATAATTCACCACGTCTTTGCCCACCGGGGCGACCTCATCGGCGATGTACCGCGTGACCGCGCCCATGAAAGCGAATTTGCAAATCCCCGAACCGATTGCCATAAGTGGCATGCCGACCAAGATACACCAGAAATATTTGGGAAACCCAAAATTGCCGGGCCCAAAATTGTTGAACGCCGAGAAAAAACTCACCACGCCGATTATTGTAAATATCAAACCCACTCCGACCACAAGCGGCCCGACCACCCTGAGGAGATCGCGGATATCGGAATGCTGAGGATCGATTTCCTGCGACATGATTGAGTCCTCCTTATTTTACCTGGAATATATTCGCACTCCCGGAAGAATTATTGGAATTATCCCCTTTTATGCGACCGTTTGCAAGCGGTAAAAAACCTCGTCGTCCCCTCTCCCTTTGGGAGAGGGTTAGGGTGAGGGCCGCGTTTCCGGCCCTTGACGCGACCTATAAAATATCATACGCTATATCGTACGAAAGGATAAAAACGCCATGACAACTTTGACCGCAACCGAGGCACGCAAACGATTATATACGCTGCTGGACGACGTGGCCCAGTCGCACGAGGCCGTGCAAATCGCTGGCAAGCGCAACTCCGCCGTGCTTGTCTCCGAAGAAGACTGGCGGGCCATCCAGGAAACACTCTATCTTATTTCAATGCCTGGCATGAAAAAATCCATCATCAAGGGTCTAAAAACTCCGGTAAAAAAATGCGCCAAGGAGTTAAAGTGGTGAAATGGACATTGGTCTACACTCCACAGGCGCAAAAGGACGCAAAAAAACTGGCCGCATCCGGGCTCAAACCCAAAGCCGAACGTCTGCTGGAACTCCTCAAGAAAAACCCCTATCAAACCCCACCGCGATTTGAAAAACTCGTCGGCGATCTATCCGGGACATATTCCCGCCGCATCAATATCCAACACCGCCTGGTCTATCAAATCCTGGATGACATAAAAACAGTCAAAATCATCCGCATGTGGACGCATTATGAGTGATAAAAGACGGTGGAAATCACAGAATCATTCCGACATGTCACTCTTTTTTTGAAGCTTAGAATCTGCGATGGCTTTGATTTGCGTCAGCCTGTCTGCGCGCTCGGCGCGCACTATATACCAATCCTCAAAAAGCATTTCTATAAGACCTATCAGTATTCTAGCTTCGTCAGGATCAACGTCCACAATCAAGTCTATGTCTTTCTGCATATGTGCGCCGATGTTACCAATTTTTCTCACCGAATCAATGGCATCCCATGTAGCCGGATCTGTCTTGTCCTTTATCTGTTCAATCTCATCAATCAATCGCCCCGCCTTTACTCTCCAATAGTCCCGCAGGATTCCCTGTAAGCATCGGCGCGACAGGGTTGCGGAAGCCTTCGGACTTAGATCGACGATTAGACAAGCTTCGTTGTAGTCATCGATAATGGGCTTAGGTATAAAATCTGGATAACTCTTTGCAAGAGATGGAGGGATTAAATTCCACGTCTTTATTGTGGCTCCGACGACCCACTGATTAACACCCCAATGACTATCATGAACCGCAACACTCAGTGTGTATTTTTTGCATTTTGGGTTTGGGCACACCACATATTGCCAAGTCAAGTATTTATGCCCTTCCGCGGGTTCTTGGATGGCTAATAGCGCGCCCTTAATTATACGATCAGCATCCTGTAACGTTGCATGTCTGTTACAGTATGGGCATGTCCAATGGATGACATCGCTCATAAACACCTCTTTTCCATTAGAAAAATTCAACCATGATAATATTATCCCTCCCGCTCGAACGTAAATTCCCCGTCCACGCAGTCGATTTTCACGCGGCTGCCTTCGGCGAATTCTTTTTTCAGGACTTCCACGGCCAGCGGGTTTTGAATCTTTTGTTGGATCAGGCGTTTTAGCGGGCGGGCGCCGAAGGTCGGATTGTAACCTTCCACGGCGATGGCGTCCAAAGCGGCGGTAGTGACTTCCAGATCGATGCCCTTATCCTGGAGCTGATTTTTCAGCCGCCCGATCTGGATCTCCACAATCTTGCGAATCTGCTCGCGCTTCAGCGGATGGAAGATCAATATTTCGTCGATGCGATTTAAAAATTCGGGCAGGAACCGCGTGCCCAGGCTCTGGTTTACGGCCTCGCGCATTTCGTCTTCGCTGCCACCCTGCTCGGTTATCTCCTGGATCAATTGGCTGCCAATGTTCGAGGTCATCACGATAATCGTGTTCTTGAAATCGACCGTATGGCCCTGATTGTCGCTCAGCCGGCCGTCGTCGAGCACCTGCAAAAGAATATTGAACACGTCGCGGTGGGCTTTTTCGATTTCGTCCAAGAGGATCACGGCATAAGGGCGGCGGCGCACGGCCTCGGTCAGCATACCGCCTTCTTCATAGCCCACGTAGCCCGGGGGCGCGCCGATCAAGCGGCTCACGGTGTGCCGCTCCATGAACTCGCTCATATCCAGGCGGATCATGGCGTTTTCGTCGTCGAACATCACCTCGGCCAGGGCCTTGCACAGTTCGGTTTTGCCCACGCCCGTCGGCCCAAGGAAGATGAACGAGCCGATGGGCCGGTTGGGATCCTGCAAGCCCGAGCGGTTGCGCCGCACGGCATTCGATACGGCTTCGACCGCCTCGTCCTGATTGACCATCCGCTGGTGGATACGTTCTTCAAGCACCAGCAGCTTGGCGCGTTCGGTTTCGACCATTCGAGCCACGGGAATGCCCGTCCAGGCGCTCACGACCTCGGCGATTTCTTCCGGCCCGACCTCCTGGCGCAGCAGTCGCCGTGTGCCCTCCGCCGGTTTTTCGTCTTCCTGTTCCTTGCTTTCCAACTGCTTGGACAGGCGTTTTTGCTCCATGTCAAGCTCGTACAGCTTTTGATAATCCTCTTCGCGGAGCATGACGCCGGAGGATTGTTTTTCCTTGATTGCCGCGGCCAATTGATTATATTGCCGTTCGACTTCCACCAATCGCTTGCGGATTTGCTGCACGTCGCCCATGCCGCTTTTTTCCAGTTCCCACTGGGCCCGCAGATCGGCCAGTTTGCGGCGCAGATCGCCCATTTCATCCTGAATTTCCTTGCGGCGCTCGATGGCGTGCTCTTCGGTCTCTTCGGCCAATTGGCGTTCGGCCAGTTCAAGCTGCATAAGCCGACGTTGCACCTGGTCGATCTCGCTGGGCACGCTTTCCAATTCCATGGCCAGGCGGCTGGTGGCCTCGTCCATCAGGTCGATGGCCTTGTCCGGCAGAAATCGGTCGGTGATGTAGCGGTGCGAAAGATTCGCCGCCTCCACGAGCGCCGAATCCTTGATCTTCACGCCCTTGTGATGAGCCTCGTAGCGGGGTTTTAATCCGCGCAGAATGGCGATCGTGTCTTCCACGTTAGGCTCGCCCACGTAAACCGGCTGGAAACGGCGCTCCAATGCGGCGTCCTTTTCCACGTATTTTCGATACTCGTCGAGCGTGGTGGCCCCGATGCAGCGCAACTCGCCGCGGGCCAAGGCCGGCTTCAAGAGATTAGCCGCGTCGCTGCCTCCCTCGGCCCGGCCCGCGCCCACGACGGTGTGCATCTCGTCGATAAACATGACCACATTGCCGGCGTCGGCCACCTCGCGCAACACGGCCTTGAGGCGTTCCTCGAACTCGCCGCGATATTTTGTGCCGGCAATAAGCGCGCCCATGTCGAGCGCGATCACGCGCTTGTTTTTCAAACTCTCGGGCACGTCGGCATCGACGATCCGCAGTGCCAGGCCTTCGACAATCGCCGTTTTGCCCACGCCCGGCTCGCCGATCAGCACCGGATTGTTTTTCGTCCGCCGTGAAAGCACCTGTATTACGCGGCGGATTTCCTGGTCCCGGCCGATAACCGGGTCGAGCTTTCCCTGCCGCGCCCGTTCCACAAGATCGATGCCGTAGCGCTGCAAGGCCTGGAATTTATCTTCCGGCGTTTGATCGGTCACCCGAGCGCTGCCGCGGACTTCGCGCAATACTTGCAGCACTTCCTTGTCAGTAACGGCGTTGAGTTTTAAGACGTTTTTTGCCTTGGAATCGACTTTTGTAAGGGCCAAAAGGAGATGCTCGGTCGACACGAACTCGTCCTTCATCGCCTCGGACTCGCGCTGTGCGGCCTCGAGGACTTTATTAAGTTCGGAACTAGGCTGCGGCGGGGCCCCGCCCGACATTTTTGGAAAGTGCCCCAATTCCGCCTGGACGATCTTATCCAACTGAGAGCGATTCACGCCGATTTTATCCAAGATCGGCCCGATGATGCCGCCGTCTTTTTCACTGAACAGCACGGCCAGTAGATGCAGCGGATCGATCTGCGGATTACCCAAATCCGCCGCCATCGATTGTGCCCCGGCCACGGCCTCTTGGGCTTTTAATGTAAGTTTGTCGAAACGGAATGCCATAATAATATCCTCATTCTTTCACACACATTGATTCTCGCATAAAAAAGGCCCCGGAGGGGCCAAGTCGTGTAGCCAGGGCCGTCAGGCCCTGGAATATGGTCAAAAATACCAATCAAAGCCCCGAAGGGGCGACATTAGTCCCATAAATACTTCTCGTTGTACTCAATGCCATGTTTTTGCAATAGAGCAACATATTCTTCCTGGAATGTTTGCTTACGATGATGTTACTCTTGGCCTCGGATATAATTTGTCACGGCTGGAACTTGAGACTCACTAACTGAAAACGCACCATATCCTTCTTGCCAACCAAACTTGCGGAGTTCCATTTTATTTTCATTCGCCCATTTCGACGAATTCGCCTTTATACGACCGAGCATCTCCGAAACGGTTATAGCGGGCTTAAACTTGGCCAATAAATGTAAATGGTCGTTCGTGCCGCCAATTTCCAAAGATACTCCGCCTTGAGCGCGAATAATTCCCCCAATGTAACGATAAAGTTCATCTTGTATATTTTTGGCTATTAGAGGAATGCGACATTTCGTGCTGAAAACAACATGATACAACAGATTTGTATGTGTTGATGGCATTTTATTTTTGTCCCCGAAGGGGACGGGGCGTGTAGCCAGGGCCGTTAGGCCCTGGAACTAGATTGTCAAAAAATACCAAAGCCCCGGAGGTGTGATATAAAAACTCAGATGTCGCCCCTCCGGGGCTCATGAATGTTTTAGGGTTCCTCTCAACCAGGGGCTAACGCCCCTGGCTACACGACCTCGCTCCTTCGGAGCGGAAACATTTTCGACAAATTTGGCCCCGTAGGGCCCTTTGTCCCGTTGGGTATTATTTCACCTCGAATTCCGCGTCGATGGCGTCGTCATCGCCGCCGGGGGAGGATTGATCGCCGGGACCGGCTTGAGGGCCCGCGCCTGCGCCGGGTTGTGGACCGGCGCCCGCGCCGGGTTGTGGGCCGGCCTTTTCGTAGAGTGTTTTGCTTAGGGCGTGCGATGCCTGCTCCAGTTCGTGCACGGCCGACTTGATGCGCTCGACGTCGTCGCCCTTGGCTGCCTCGCGGGTCTTTTCGATCGCGCGGGTAACTGCGTCCTTGTCGGCCTGATTCAGCTTGGCTTCGTGTTCCTTAATCAGTTTTTCCAACTGCCAGCACATCGAATCGGCCTGGTTGCGCTGTTCGGCAAGTGCCCGTTTGCGCTTATCTTCCTCGGCGTGGGCCTCGGCATCCTTGCCCATCCGCTCGATTTCAGTCTCGGACAGGCCGGAGGATTGCTCGATGCGCACGGTTTGTTCTTTGCCGGTGCCGAGATCCTTGGCCGAGACGTTTAGGATACCGTTGGCATCGATATCAAATTTCACTTCGATCTGCGGCATGCCGCGAGGAGCGGGCGGGATGCCTTCGAGATTGAACTGGCCCAGCAGCCGGTTGTCGGCCGCCATTTGCCGCTCGCCTTGGTAGACCTTGACCGTGACGGCCATCTGGTTGTCGTCAGCCGTGCTGAAGATCTGTTTGCGTTCGGTGGGAATGGTGGTGTTCCGCTCGACGAGTTTTGTCATGATGCCGCCCAGGGTTTCGATGCCCAGCGACAGCGGAGTAACATCGAGCAAGAGCACGTCTTTCACGTCGCCCGTTAGCACGCCGCCTTGGATGGCTGCGCCCACGGCCACGACTTCATCCGGGTTGACGCCCTTATGCGGCTCCTTGGAGAACATCTGCCGAACAAGGTCTTGCACCTTGGGAATGCGCGTCGATCCGCCGACAAGCACCACCTCGTTGATGTCCTTGGGCGATAGATGCGCGTCCTTCATGGCCTGGTTTACCGGCCCGCGGCAACGCTCGATCAGCGGATCGGCCAATTGCTCGAATTGCGACCGGGTGATGGTCATTTGCAGGTGTTTCGGGCCGTTGGCGTCGGCCGTGATAAAGGGCAAGTTCAGGTCGGTCGACTGGGCCGAGCTTAGTTCTTTTTTGGCCTTTTCGCAGGCCTCTTGCAGGCGCTGCAGGGCCATGGTGTCTTTCATCAGGTCGATGCCTTGCTGTTTTTTGAATTCCTCGGCCACGTATTTGATGAGCACGTGATCGATGTCGTCGCCGCCAAGGTGGGTGTCGCCGTTGGTGCTGATGACGCGGAACACGCCGTCGGCCACCTCCAGTACGGAAACGTCGAAAGTGCCGCCGCCAAGGTCGAAGACCACGATTTTTTCGTTCTTTTTCTTGTCCAAGCCGTAGGCCAGCGAGGCCGCGGTAGGCTCGTTGATGATCCGGGCAACTTCCAACCCGGCGATCTGGCCGGCGTCTTTGGTGGCCTGACGCTGAGAATCGTTGAAGTAGGCCGGCACGGTAATAACTGCCTTGTTTACCTTGTGACCCAAGTAGGCCTCGGCGGCTTCTTTCAATTTGCGCAGAATGAAGGCCGAGATCTCCGGAGGCGTATAATCTTTATTGCCTACCTCGACTTTGACGTAATCTTCCGGTCCGCCCACGATTTTATAAGGTATGATTTTTTCCTCGGATGCCACTTCGTTGTGGCGCCGACCCATGAAACGCTTGATCGAGTAAATCGTGCGCATGGGATTGGTAATGGCCTGTCGCCGGGCCGGTTCGCCCACGACGGTCTCGCCCTTATCGGTAAACGCGACCACGCTGGGGGTCAAACGGTTGCCCTCGGCATTGGGGATCACCTTTGCCTCTTTTCCTTCCATTACCGACACGACCGAGTTGGTGGTTCCCAGGTCAATGCCAATGATTTTTTCCGCAACAGCCATTTATGTGCTCCTTTCAGATGTATCCTTATGGGGATTGGACGAAATTAAATACAGGTTTAGTCAGGCCAATCCTCAGACAATCGGTTATATACTTAGCTTGCTCCGTGAAAATTGCAGGTTTAGAAGCCGGCATATTTCGACCGCTTCTGGCACCTACAATATTATTAGTTTTAAGATTGCAAAGAACATGCCGGATGAAAATGACGGAAAAGACCATTAGCGTAACATATTGATTAGTAATGAGTTGCGCGTATTGTATCAAACCGGTCTAAAATTAATTCACTTATATTCTATATTCAGACTGCCATTTTGACACCCTCGGCTATATTGCTAGCGCCCGAGTCCAACAATAGCCCGCAGCGCAAGCAGGGCCGAAATCCACTCCCTTGCTTGCGTTTAGGGCTAGTGTGCTTCCTGCGCGTATTCACCTGCTTGCCCGTGAATATTAATGGGCGTTGGTATCGGCCTTGGCTGGTTGACATACTAGGCTTGGGCGGTTAAAAGGAAAGGTTTCAGATATTTTACTTTCTCCCACCCTTGGGATAATGTCGTGGCCAAATCCAAGCCGAAAAACGAAGCCGAAAATGGCGGAAAGAAAAAAACCGCCCGGCGCCAGGAATTGACTGCCCAGCCCTATATAGCAGGCATTGCCCGGATAGATCATGAATTATTGGGTCTTCTCCAGCGGCGGGCCGGCTTGATATTAGGCGCCGCCAAATGCACCGATCCAGAAAGTAAGTTACTTTTAGCTTCCGCTCTTTCGGATGAGAAATTAAAGCAACTGGCCGATAATTCGCCGGGCCCATTGCCGCCGCGATGTGTCGAAGCCATCATTCGCGAGCTAACAAGCGGGTGCCGGTCGCTGGTCCGGGAGCCGCGGATCGCTTTCATGGGCCCGATGTACAGTTATAGTCATCTGGCGGCGATTCATCGCTTTGGCCAAAGCGTGGAATTCGTGCCCGTGGCCACCATTGCGGCCGTGTTCGAAGACGTACAGCGCGGCCATTCCGATTACGGCCTGGTGCCCGTGGAAAATTCCACCGACGGGCGGATTGCCGACACGCTCGACATGTTCACCCGCTTGCCGGTGCGGATTTGCGGGGAAATCGACCTGAAAATCCACCATTTTCTTTTGGGCCGTTTCCCTCGCAACGACGTCAAGGAGGTGTACAGCAAGCCGCAAGCCATTTCGCAGTGCCGCAATTGGCTGGCCAAGCACCTGCCCGCCGCCCGCACCATCGAGGTTACCAGCACTTCCACCGCCGCGCAGTTGGCCGCCGAAAAACCCGGCGCCGCGGCCATCGCCAGCATTCAGGCCGGCGTGCACTACGGCCTGGAAATCCTGGCGGAAAACATCGAAGACAATCCGGGAAACATCACACGGTTCGCTGTTATCGGCGGCGACAGGCCGGAACGCACGGGCAACGATCGCACGGCCTTGCTGTTCCAGACGGAGCATCGGCCGGGCGCGTTGCACGAGGCCTTGAATATTTTCAAACGTCAGAAGCTCAATCTTACCTGGATCGAGTCGTTTCCCGTTCCCGGCATGGCTCGGGTTTACTTGTTTTTCGTGGAAATGGAAGCCTACGAGACCGACACCCGCTTCCGCCGCGCCATAGCCGCCTTGCAGAAGAAAACATTGCGCCTGGAAATTTTAGGATCGTTCCCCGCCGCCACGGTTGTGGAATGAAAATAAATTGCTGATTGCTGAATGATGAATGCTGAATAAAACAATGAAACCGCTAGCGGTTTAGGGTTAAATACCAAATCCGCTTGCGGATTCGCACTGGGCACTAAAGTGCCCAGCCCTTATCCGAATCCTAAACCCTGCAAACTGAATCCTGAACCCTGAACCCGGAATCCTTTCACCATGAGAAAACCATTTATCGCCGGCAACTGGAAGATGACACAAAATCGGGCCTCGGCCGTGGCCTTGGCCGAGGGCGTGGCCAAGGCTGCCAAGACCATCGAAGGCGTTGATCTGGCCGTGTGCCCGCCAAGTTGCTATCTGGACGCCGTGGGCCGGGCGGTCGCCGGCTCGAACGTGGCCCTTGGCGCGCAAAACATGTATCATGAGAAGGAAGGGGCGTTCACCGGCGAACTTAGCGCCTCGATGCTACGCGACCTGGGCTGCAAGTACGTAATACTCGGACACAGCGAGCGCCGCCACGTCCTGGGCGAAACCGATGCCGCGATAAATAAAAAAGTCCATGCCGCGTTGGCCGCCGGGCTGGTGCCGATTGTTTGCGTGGGCGAATTGCTGGCCCAGCGCGAGGCCGGCCGGACTTTGGACGTCATCCGCACTCAATTCGACGGTTCTTTGGCCGGGCTGAGCCCAGAGCAGATGACAAAGTTGGTAATAGCCTACGAGCCAGTTTGGGCTATTGGGACCGGCAAGGTCGCCACCCCCCAGCAAGCGGAGGAAGTGCATCTCGATCTTCGCAAAATCATGGCCGATCGTTATAATTCATCTGTAGCCGATCAGGTTCGTCTCCAGTACGGCGGCAGCGTGAAGCCCGATAATGCCGCCGATTTACTGGGGCAACCCGACATCGACGGCGCCCTGGTCGGCGGCGCAAGCCTGAAAGTCGATCAATTCCTAGGCATAATTGCCGGGGTAAAACAAAGTTAGCATTTTCCAGTAATTAGATGTAGGGTGCGTGAAACGCACCACAACCTGTATAAGACGGTGCATTTCATGCACCCTACGAAAATTTATAAGTTTAAAGGAATCCATAATGCCAGTTATCATGATGATCCTCCTGATTTTGACGGGAATTTTTTTAATCGTGTTGATACTCATCCAACGAGGCAAAGGAGGCGGATTGGCAGGGGCCTTTGGCGGCATGGGCGGCCAAAGCGCGTTCGGCACCAAAGCCGGCGACATGTTCACGCGAATTACCATCGGCGTGGCGGCCTTTTGGATCATCCTTTGCATACTTTCGGTGCTTCTCATGGGGACGACAAAAGAAGTGCTGGATTTGGGACCAGCCAACCCGCCGGGGCAACAAAGCTCGATTCCCGCCTCCCAGGATAAGCAATCCGCACCCTTGGAAAAACAGCCCGCACCAAGCGGCGAAAAATCCGCCCCTGAGATTCCTTCAACACCGAGCAAGTAGCAGTGACGTGAAATAAACTCGTTCCAAAGTTCCTGCCTTGGAACGCGAGGTTCGGCATGGCCTGCACCATGCCTCGGCATATTTCCGGGCGGGAGGCTGGGAACAAGACATTCCATCTAAACCAAGCAAGTAGCATTGACCCCGGAGTGATATTCTGATGCTGTTGAGCATGACCGGTTTTGGCGAATCGCATTGCCAGGAAAACGGCCTGGCCGTCTCGGTCGAGGTGCGCACAATCAACAGCCGCTACTTCAAACTCTCCGTGCGCTCCTCCGAAGGTTACGCCGCCCTGGAACCGCATATCGAAGAAACCGTTCGCCGCGTAATTCATCGAGGCACGATTCAAGTCACCCTGCGGGCCGAACGTCTGCGCACGGCCGAGGATTATCGCCTTAACGTCGACGTGCTGGAACGCTATCGCAATCAACTGGAAGAATTAAAACGCCGTTGGGATTTGAAGGAGGATATTTCGCTTAACGCCTTACTGCCGCTGGAGGGCGTGGTCAACGAAGAATTGAAGATTCTCCACGACGCCGAGGCCGACTGGCCGGTAATCGGCCGGACTTTGGAAGCGGCCTTGGAACATCTCGGTCGGATGCGGGCCGAAGAAGGTCGCGCCATGGCCGCCGATCTGGCGGCCAATTGCAGGTCCGTTTCGGCCAGTTTGGAACAAGTCGAATCCCGCTCGCCCCAGGCCGTGGAGGATTATCGCTCCAAATTGCACGAAAAACTGCAAAAAATCCTGGAGAAATACTCTGTATTGCTCGATCCGTCCGACTTGATCAAGGAGGTTAGTTTTTTTGCCGACCGCACCGATATCTCCGAAGAAATCGTGCGTTTGCGCAGTCACGTGGAACAGTTTCTGGCCACCATGGAATTGCCCGAAAGCTCCGGGCGCAAATTGGAATTTCTCACCCAAGAGATGGTTCGCGAAGCCAATACCATCGGCTCGAAGGCCAACGACGTGGAAATCGCCCGGCAGGTGATCGAAATAAAAACGGCCATCGAACGCATCCGCGAAATGATACAAAATATCGAATAAGGTCGTTGGGAGTAGTCCCCTCTCCATCTGGGAGAGGGTTAGGGTGAGGGCCGGGATCTTTGCATGTCAGAGGGAACGAATTGAATATCGGGATAATGAGGCGGAAAAATCCGTCCAAGCACATGATTGATCGTGCGCGGCAATTGCGTAAAGACAGTACTTCGCCAGAGCAATTATTATGGCTGGCTTTTACGTAATGGGCAAATTGCTGGATTGAAATTTCGCCGGCAGCATCCACTTGGACCATACGTGGTAGATTTTTATTGTCACGATGCAAGCCTTGTTGTGGAAATCGATGGAATGAGTCACATTGATCGGTTGGAACAAAATCGAAAGAGACTTGATTATTTACAGCAACAAGGATTGAAAATCTTGCGAGTTACGAATCAAGACGTGATGGACGATCTTGATGCCGTGGCAAGGGGAATCGCTCAAGCGGCGGGAGTGGAATGGGAATGATAACTAATTCGCCCCTCACCCCCGACCCCCTCACCCCCGGCCCCCTCACCCCCGGCCCCTCTCCCAAAGGGAGAGGGGAGAAAGCATTTCGCGAGAGATTGGTAATTGTGTCCGGCCCGTCGGGGGTGGGCAAAACAACGGTAATGCAGGAGGTTTTCCAGCGGGCGCCGGTGCCGCTGGCGGCCAGTGTTTCGGCAACCACCCGGCCACCAAGGCCCGGCGAAGTCGATGGGAAAGATTATCATTTCCTTACAAATGATGATTTTCAACTACGCCGCCAGAGGGGTGATTTTCTCGAGTGTTGCCAGGTTTTTGGCAAAGAACACTGGTATGGAACCCTTTCGAGCGAGGTTGACGCTGGCTTTAAAGCCGGAAAATGGGTAGTCTTAGAGATTGACGTGCAAGGCGCTTTAACGGTAATCGATCGCTTTGCCGACGCAATTTCGATTTTCATTCAGCCCGGCTCGCCCGAGGAACTTGAACGGCGGCTCCGCGGGCGGGGAACCGAAACTGAAAACTCTATAAATCGACGGTTGGCCAGGGCCCGGGAGGAATTGGCCTTTGCCCCGCGATATCGATATAACGTCGTGAACGACCGGATTGAATATGCCGTGCAAGAAATCTGTAACATACTGACCCAAGAATGGAAGAAGGTCCAAAATGATTGAAGAACTGCGAGAAGAGGAAATTGTGCATAAAGTGGGCGGGCGTTTTAAACTCTCGACCCTCATCCAAAAACGACTGGTAGCCCTGAATTCCGGCGCCCGGCCCTTGGTCGAGTTAAAAACCGACAACAAAATTCAAGTCGTGATCCAGGAAATCTTGCAAGACAAGATTTATCTGGATACCGAACTGAACGTGCAAATCGCGGCCGACCAGCAAGCCGCCGCGGCCGACGAACTGGATTTCCGCAACCTGTGATATTGGAAATCAGCAGTCAGCTTTCAGCCATCAGTGCCTTCAGCAATCAGCTTTCAACCAACAGCTTTTACTGATAGCCGAC
>JBEKZY010000360.1:0-6113 GCA_049509395.1 Thermoguttaceae bacterium
GAAGCTTCAGCTCGATTTCCGGCCATTCGTTCGCTTGCTTCGCAGTGGGCTGCCCCACCCACTGTCCAAACTTCTTTCCCCGGTTCTGGAAGAACTCTTTCCGGTCCAGCGAGTCCGGGAAGATCCCATCGCTTAGTTCACTGTAATAACGCAGCGCGTCGATCAAGTCCTGCTGTGGCGGTCCGCCGGGAACGTCAGGAGCCGTGTCGGCATCACGGACCGAGAGATCCGCGTAGACCACTCGATACTTCTGGCTGTCCTTGGGGCGATACCAAAAGATGGGCCTATCGGTCGCGCCGAGCGAAACACCCCAGCCCGCGTAGTGCCAGTCGGATTGCGGCGAGAGTGAAGCCACAAAATCCAACCCGGGCAGAATGTTCCTCGTGGCCTTGTCCATCTCCAGCATTTGCCTGGCACTGGGGCAGGGCCTATTAATATTAAAGTCCGCGTCGTCGGCAGGGAATTCTGCATAGATCTTCGTGACAGCGATCATCAAGAACGACTCCTGGCCCAGCAAGGCCGGGTCATTGAGCGAGATCGGAAAACGCCCATCGAAGAACTGACTGTAGTAGCGCAGAGCGTTGAGCAGGTCCTGCTCCGGCGGCACGACCGACATGCTCGGGGGCGTGTCGGTGTCGCGAACCGAGAGATCGGCGTAAACGACCCGGTACGTCTTGCTGTCCTGGGGGCGGTACCAGAAGATGGGCCTCTCGGCCTCGCCAAGCCAAACGCCCTTGCCCGCGTAGTGCCAATCGGCGTCCTTCGGCAGCAGGCCGATAAACATCAAGCCTCGCTGAAACTGCACCGGGGCTTCCGCCATCTCCCGCTCCTCCTTTGCGCTCGGCTTCTGCGGCGGGTCTTGGGAACTGAAAGCATGCTCTTCCGTTTCCAGCACGAAGAGTAGCGACCCGATGTCCAGCTCGGCCGGGAAGAGCCCGCCGCATAGCTCACTGAACTGCCGTAGCATTTCGGTCAAGTTCTTCTCCAGTTGCGCGACCGGCACGACGGGCACGCGGGGCGGCGTGTCGGCTTCCTGAACCGAGAGATCGGCGTAAATGACCCGATATTTCTTTGCATCCTTCGGGCGGTACCAAAAGACGGGCGTGTCGGCCGCGCCGATGGAAACGCCTCTGCCCGCGTAGTGCCGGTCCGAATCCTTCGGCAGCAGGACGGTAAACATCATACCGCGTTGAATTTTGTGTTGGGCTTCTTCCCGCTGCTGGTCCCGCTTAGCCTGCGGCTTGTTGTGGTGCAAATTGGCGTCTATCCACTCCGCTTTTTGAACGACCTCGTCAATCCACTGCATGTCCAGCAAGTCGGGGAAACGCCCCCCGCTCCACTGGCCGTAGCAGCGAAACATTTCGATCAGATCCTTCTCGCCCTCGGGGGAGTCGTCGCTCGGTTGGATCTGTTTTGCGACTACGGTATAACCCGCCGGCGGCTCGACGCTGAACAACGACTCGTCCATCGGCACGTTGAACTCGAAATCGCTCGCCGTGACGTTGCAGTTGGGCACCAGCGCCGTGGTCGCTTCGAGGCGGACCGGCACGCGGGTTTCGGGATCGCCCCACACGCTCAGCACCGTGCCGCGGATGCTGAGGCGGAATCCCACGACTCGGCGTCCGTCGATCTCTTTCTCGCCGAGCGACTCACGTTGGGCATCCGGCTTGTGCACGGTATCGAGCAAGAGCGAACGAAACAGGGCCACGGTCCCCGGTTCCTCGGGACGACGCCGTGGCGGTGCCGAACCTTGATCCGCGTTGTTGGCTATCTTGTCTTCCGGGCTTTGAGAGTAATCGTAGAGCGTGGCCCGTTTGTCCGCGGGTTCCAGCACGAGCAGCCTTCTTTGCCTCCCATCCCAGATTTCCACTCTCTTACTCTTATCCGGCCATTCAGACTCCCGGCGGTTTCGATCCAAACCCAGCTCCATCACCTCGAAACTGTGTGGATTGATCAGTTCCTTCTGCCTTTCCGCCGACAGCCCGGCCATTTCGGCCAATCCGACGGGCGTGTCCGTCGTTTCAATTGTCATCTTGTACTTGACGGTCTTGGCATCGAGGATCGGCTGGAGGAAGTCGGCGAAGGCCGGCGTCGTGCCGCCGCCGTGGAACCACAAGGCGACTCCTCCGATGGCAAGAACAAAAATGGCCGCCGCTGTAACGCGAGTAACTGGGGAACGCATAATCCACCTCCAATTGGTTAGCGAACGGGTAAAAAACTTGGGACGAGTTGTCTCTGCCTGCGCCGAATCGAGGACACATGGCGATTGCAGCGGCAATCCTTCCGTCGCCCCACTGGCCGCAAACGCGCGGACTTCGACCATCACGCGATCGGTCACTCGTGGCCGTGTACGTAACGTCGCCCCCAATGCTTCCAGACGATCTTCCATAGTAGCATTCGGTTTCATCGCAGATTCTCCTTGTCCCACCACGAACGCAAGTGGGCAATCGCTCGGGAAAGCTGTTTTGTTACGGTGCCAATGGGCCGACTCGTGATCGCGGCGATCTCGGCCATACTGTGCCCGTCAAAATAACGCTGCCCGATCAGCACACGCTCGTGGTCGGGCAACCGGGCAACGAGACTCAGCAGATGTTCATGCTCGATCCAGATATGGCTGTTGTCGTTATCCACCACTTCGTGTTCAGAGTTGTCCACGAGGCCCGCAACCGGACCCCGGCGAGCCCTAATGGCCTCGACCACCTGCCGGCGCGCAATCTGCATCAGCCACGGCCCGAACTTGCCTTCGTCGCGAAGCGTCCCTAGCCGCCGAAAGGCAAGCAGCAATGCCTCCTGGGCCAGATCCTCGGCCGCCTGAACATCATGCACGTTCACAAGCACGGCCGCCAACAGGCTCCGCTCATATCGCTCGGTCAGTTGGCCAAACGCCTCGACGTCGCCACGGCGAACGCGGGCCACAAGTTCCGCATCAGATGCCACAATCCGTCACTCCTGCTGGTCGTTTTCGAGTCGGCTCATAATGATAGACGGGTGTCAGCGGCGTTTTGCGACATGGAATCCGCAGAGGGCACCCGGTAAGACGTACCTTTTGGAGAATACCGCAAAGTCGCTGCCCCAGCCACCCCTCAGTTTGGCGGCTTGTCGCAGGGTGTCAATAATGGTTGATTATTAGAGATTTATTTTGTTTACCGTCATTATTAGCGTCATTTATACAGGTCAGTCCTGCAAACTCATCTCGCAAAACAAAATACCAAAAACTTATAGATGAGACAAATTATGGGCGTAGGTTTAATTCTATGTATATAGAATTGCTACACCGCCCTGTTCAATCCGCGGATGATATGCTCGATGACGGCGTCTGTTTGCATGTCCACGGCCACTTCCATGTTGTGGCGCCAGGCCGGCACGCGGCGGCGATCGAAGATCGTGGCCCCGGTGGTCAACTCGCCCAGGGTTTCCACGTCGCCGGCCATCGGTTTCATGGTGAACAGATCGGGATGCAGGACCGACATCAACGAAACCGAATCGTGGACGTGAATTCCCTCCAGGCCCAATCGTTGGCGATAGCTGCGGAACGCGGGAGGGAGGATCTTTCGCAAAAATCGGCCAACCTTGCTCGACTCGTCCGGCAATTGATTGAACAGATCGTAGCTCAGTTCAATCCGGTTGGTCACGTCCAGGGGGATGAGAATTTTCGTCGATGGCGAGCGAAAAACAATCTGGGCCGATACCGGATCGCAATAAATATTGAATTCGGCGGCGGGAGTTATGTTGCCCGGGGCGTTAATCGTGCCTCCCATAATGACAATCTGACCGACCAGGCCGGGCAATTCGGGATCGCGCATGAACGCCCGGGCGATATTGGTCAGTGGACCGAGGGCCACAATGGTCACCTGGTGCGGCGCCGCGCGGACCTGATCGCAAATCTCTTTTTCCGAGGGGAGCAGGTGTTGCCGCTCGGCCACGTCGAATCCGCAGCCTCCCAGCCCGTCGGCACCATACAGATAGCGGCCTTCCACGGGCAGACCGCTTTCCGGTTCGGAGGCGGCGCCAAGCCGGGGCAGGCGCGGGGGATCGAGTTGTTCCAATATGACTTGGACATTGCGAGTGGCCTGGGCCGGAGAGACATTGCCTCCCACAGCCGTCAGAGCCACAACGTCCAACTCGGGCTCGAAAAGCGCCAAGCATAAGGCAAGTGCATCGTCAATGCCCGGATCGACGTCGAGGATCACCTTCCTGGCCATATATTCCTCGTTTTAGTAAACATATTCCTGCCCTCATTTAATGTCGCTAAAACGATTCTAAATAAGCCCGCCCTGGATGGCAAGGGGGGGATATGAATGAGAATTTCCACACTTTTTCTTTATTCAACATCCGTCAATCATCCTTTTCCTGTTCTCTATTCCCTGGCTTTCTTATTCATTCTTCATCCTTATTGCATGCTTATTTCAAGGTTGACGGCTGAGGTTGAAGATGGGCAGCATCAATGCCAGCCCGATGGTTCCCACCACCACGCCCATCATGGCTATCATCAGGGGCTCGATAAGGCTGGTAGTGGCCTTCAACGTATTTTCAACCTCGCTGTCGTAATAAGTGCTGACTTTTTCTAAAACCATGTCTAATTTGGCGGCCTCTTCACCCGCACTAATCATTTGCACGAGCATGTTGGGAAACAATGGGGTGCTGCGCAGAACTTCACAGATTCGTTTTCCGCCGGTCACTTCTTCCTGAACTTTTTGCCAAATCCTTTCATAATAATAATTGCCGGCTACCGCTTCCGCGAGCTTGATGGCCTCTATGACGGGCACGCCGTTGGCAAGTAAAGTCCCCAGGGTGCGAATGCTGCGGCTGATCGTCACTTTGCGAAACATCGTGCCGACCACGGGCGAGTTGATCTTGAGCCAGTCCAAAATGCGTCTGCCGGCGGGAGTGCGCCGGCCGTGCGGGCAATTGCGTTTGCCGGATTTTAAAAAGCGGCATGAATTTCGGCATCACATATGTCAACAGAAATAACGTTACTCCGGTCGCCAGCAACATCATGATCATGGGATATGCCATGGCGGCACGGACTTTATTGAAAGTATCCGACTCTTTTCTCAAGTATGCGGCAATGCGCTCGAGCATTGTGCCTAATGTGCCGGTTGCTTCGCTGGCCTTGACCAACGAGATGTAAGTATTATCGAACAGTTTTGGATATCGGGCCAGAGCGGCGGAAAAATCCTCGCCCGATTCGACCGCCTCCTTTAATCCCTGCAAAACTTTTCGCAATGCCGAATTTTTCTCTTGTTCGATTATCCCCGAAAGCGCCGCCGATAATATAATGCCCGTATCGACCATGATCGCCAATTGGGCGGTAACATATATCAAGTCCTGTCTCGAGATTCGGCTGGGAAATAAACTCCACAGCTCTTCGGCCGATTTGAGTTCCAGCACGTGGAAGCCGTCCCGGTGCAATCGCTGTCGCGCATCATCGGACGAAACTGCCTCGATGCTTCCCTCCTGGGTGCGCCCCATTGTATCTCGCACGCGATAACTGAAGGTTGTGGCGGTGGCTGACATGGCAATAGGATTATGGTTTGTAAATTGCGGTTGCTGGAAAATGGTTAACGGATAGCGGTTATATGCGGGAACCTCTAAGTTTCATGGCATATTCCGCCGCTATCCCCGATAATATGAAAAACTTCTTCCACGGAAGTGATTCCTTCGCGGACTTTGCGGAAACCATCGTAGGCCAGAGTGATCATGCCGTCGGCCATGGCTATATTTCGCAGATTGTTGACGGTCGGATCGGCCACGATGGCGTCGCGCATCTCATCGCTTATGACCAGCAGTTCGTGTACGGCGATGCGGCCCTTGAAACCAGTGTTTCTGCAGATCTTGCAGCCCACGCCCTTGTAAAACTCGCTGAATTCATATCCCATGCGTTCCAAGGCTTTTCGCATGGTGCGAGGGGGTTCATAATGTTCGCGGCACTTCGTGCATATTCGACGCACCAGGCGCTGGGCCAATATCATGTTAAGCGCCGCGCCGATTAAATACGGCTCCACGCCCATGTTAATTAGCCGGGTGATGGCCGAGCAGGCGTTATTGGTGTGCAGGGTGCTGAACACAAGATGGCCGGTCATGGCGGCCTGTATGGCGGTGTGTGCGGTCTC
>JBEKZY010000361.1:0-4883 GCA_049509395.1 Thermoguttaceae bacterium
GCTCTTCGCACTCAAATCACCGGCGTCGAGCTGCACAATTAGATTCTTGAAAGACAAGTTGTTACAGAAACGCTTTGCAGAAACAGTAGCGCCGGGCAACGCCGCTCCATTAGGCCCTACGACACGGCCTTCCACACCGCAAGTCGATTGTGAAAGGTCCATGACCAAATTTGATATTTGCTCCCCGTCTTTTGCTTCAATCAGGACGGAACCAAACGCATCTTTAACCGGAGGCGCGGGCCACTTTTCGCCCGGCGATAAAAGCTTCGTCTCGCGTCCAGACTCAAGTTCATATTGCGAAGGTGTTGCCCCGGGATAATATAGAACGACAACTCCCGGCGGAATATTTTCTATCTTGAATTTGCCTTCGTCATTCGAAATTGCGTGCAAATAATTTCCAGACTCGCCTATGAAATCGCTGTAGATGCCTATTGCAAGCGGGGCGTTGGCGAGCGGCTTGCCGTCCGGTCCCAAAATATGGCCCTCAATTGACGCCGCTTTTTGCAGCGGGATATCTGAAGCCGGTCGGTTGCCGATGCGGATGATTTCGCGGCTTAAGTAGCCGGGAGCAGTAATCGTTATCATCTCGCTTTTAACACTTAGTCCAAGCGGCGGAATGCTATATCGCCCTTGATCATCCGTCGTGGCGCTCCATGTTGGAATCCCCTCTTGCATTTGCGGAGCAACCTTCGCCTTGGCCACTCCAACTCCCTTGGAATCGATCACGCGGCATGTCAAATTCGATGCGGCTGTTTCCCGGGATTGTTCCATCTTTGCATCAGTTGCCGCAGCGGCGGGTTGGGCGGGCGGAGGCTCCGCATATGCGAAATGCAGAATGCTCAAGCACGCCACAGCCAGCAATGCCGCGAAAACAAAACCTATAACGCTGCGGCGATTAAGCGGCAGATGAAAGACCTTCTTTTTTAGCAAGCTCAGCCGGCGGCTTATGGATGAGCTTCTGGCCATGGCGATTCCGGTAGACGGAAGCGACTGGCAAGCGTCGACGGCTACCCTGGCCAGCGTCCGGCAGTAGTCGATCACGTCACCGACGAAGCTCGCCGAAACCGCGTCGCAGACCAACTCGCAAGCCGCCAGGTGTGCCTTGCGCATACGCCAAACAAGCGGATGGAACCAAAGCACAACCGAGATCAACTGGAGCCCGGCGTTCCAAGGAACGTCGTGCGAGCGAACGTGCGTCAGTTCATGGGCCAGAATGCCCGGCAGGTCTTTGCGGTACGAAGCCTCGCGCATTCGCGCCGGCAACAACAAGAGCGGCCGCCGGAGTCCGCACAGAAATGGCGATTCGACTTCCCCGGATTGGACCACCTCGACGCGATGCCCGCAGCCAATGGCCTCGGCCACGCGCATGCACTCGCGGCGAACCGATTCCGCCGCCGGCGCCGCACGGCGGGCGATCGCCAAAATCCGATAATGCCCCAGGCACAAGCGGAAGCTAAGGATCGCGATCCCCCCAAGCCACCCAGCAAAGAGCAGCGCCGGCCACGCAATGCGGGCAGATTTTGGGGACGTCGGGGCGAGCGTTTTAGCCTGCGGCAACGCTGAAGAGCTAATTGCTTCCGGCCGCTTGTTCGGGCTTGCGGGCAATAGACGCTCCGCTCTAGTGTCAGGCGGATTAACGTTTGAATCGATCAGTGCATGTCGGGGCGCTGCCCGATCGGCCGGCAGAGCCTTGGACCCTGTGGAAACGGCTGCAACTTCTACAATCGGCGGAGACTGTAGTACGTGGATTTCCAGAGCCGGAAGCAGCCATGCCGCCGCCGGCAGAACTATCAGGCCCACCGCCGTCACACGCCATAAGAAAACCCGCCAGCGGGGATTGGCCCGCGCCAGCGCGAGGTGGGCCAGCCACGCGATCAACAGGATCGCCGTTACCTTCAACAGCAGCACTACCCACACCGGGGCATCCACAATCGACTGCAATCCGCGGGAAGCCGTTAGCAAGGCGTTCATTGCTTTGTTCTCCTTGGGGTATCGGAGGATTTTTCGAGTTTGGGGGGCTGCTCGCGGGCCATGCGCTGCAAATCGAGCAGTTCGTCCGGGGAAAGTTTTTCCTTGGCCAGCAAATGGCACAATAGAGCCTCGCTCGACCCGCCGCAAAATGTGTTGACCAACTCGCCGAGCATCGTGCGGAAGGTCGAATCGCGCCGCGTCTTGGGTCGATAATAAAAGGCCTTGCCTTTGCTCCGCCGCAGCAGATGACCCTTTTCCACCAAAATGGTGAGATACGATCGCAGGGCGGCGTTCTTGATCGGGCGGGGAAAATGCTTCTGGATCTCCGCGGGCTTCAGTTCGCCGCGCTCCCAGAGAATCCGCATCACGTCCATTTCACCGGCGGTAAATCGCGCCATAAAGACCTCCATTGAAAATGGCATTTATCAATATGCAGATCATTCTGCATATTCGCCGGCGTTTGTCAAGAGGGACATGCAGAATATTCTACAGGTGGAGAAGCCCCTGCTGCTCCAGGGGGGCGGAGGCAGTGTTTCTCAACGGATTTGTCTTTTGTGCTCGTGGCCGGTCGAAGGCAAGCCGGCACCAGGATATTGTTGGTCCAATGTTGATCTGACATCTAACATCGGAGTTGCAATATAACCGTCTTTCATCCTGAGCGCTGCACTTTTCAACCCACATGCGCTACGGTTTTCAACCGTTGTTTACAGTTTGGCCATGGCTTCCGCATTGCGACCGGCGCAATATCGCAGAGTAGCGTCAATGGACAATGAGGCGTGTATATTTTGCAGCCAATATCGGATATATTGGACATATTGCAGCATTACATTTATCCCACTTTACGCTGCGGTATATCGAGAAGATTCAACAGGAAGCAGGCGAAGCATTTGACAAAACGCCACAGCCAAGGGACTGTACGGATTTTTGTGTCAGTGCCCAAGTGGCACGGCCATCTTGGCCGTGATTCTACACGGGCTGGAGGCCCGTGCCGCCAAATGACGCAAAAATTCTTACAAGGCCGCAGCCGGGCGCATCGGCCCCACAATAGCAAAGTTTTAATATGTTTCCAAAGAATTGTATTTGCATCTCATGTCTGGGTTTAATTCTTGTATTATTGGCATTTAGCGCGATTGCCGTCCAGGCCCAAACGACCAATCCCGAGAATGCCGCGCCCGTGCCATCGCAGCCGGTCGACGGGTCGCCGGCCAATCCCGCCATTCCCGCCATATTCATAGCCGGCGACTCCACCACGCAGCCCGGCAACCCGAATGCCGTCGGCTGGGGAAAGCCTTTTGCCGATTTATTCGATCCGGCCAAGGTAAAAATCGTAAACGGCGCCCGCGGCGGGCGCAGCAGCCGCACCTTCATTACCGACGGCTCCTGGGACAAAATCATTTCGCAAGTCAAAGCCCGCGACTATGTCCTCATCCAGTTCGGCCACAACGACGGCGGGACGATCAACGGCCCGGCCACTGCCCGCGGATCGTTGCCCGGCCTGGGCGAGGAAACCCAGGAAATCGACAACGTCCTGACCAGCGAGCACGAGACGGTCCACACCTTCGGCTGGTATATGCACAAAATGATCCAAGACGTCAAGAACAAGGACGCAACCCCCATCCTTTTATCGCTCACCGTCCGCAACATTTGGAAGGAAGGCAAAGTGGAGCGCGGTTCCGGAAAGTTTGGCATGTGGACCAAAGACCTCGCCAAGGCCGAGAATGTCGCCTTCATCGATCTGACGAACATCGTCGCCGACCAGTACGAAGAGATGGGCGAAAACGTGGTAAAACCTCTTTTCCCTCGCGATCACACGCACACCGGCGATGCGGGAGCGGAAATAAACGCCCGAAACGTGGTCGGCGGACTAAAAGCGCTGCATGAGTACGCCCTCATCAATACGCTTTCTGCCGCCGGAAGGGCAATCGACGTTGCACCAGCCAAATACGCCATGCCCGCCAAGCATCCGTCGGCCCGCGGCAAGCCCATGGAAGAAGTTTTGCGACATTTGAATCTCCCCGCGCCTGCCGATCCATCCCTGCCTAGCCTCATTCTCATCGGCGACTCGACTGTGCGAAACGGCCGCGGCGACGGCAGTAACGGCCAATGGGGCTGGGGCGATCCCTTGGCCGTCCACTTCGACACGGCGAAAGTCAACCTGGTGAATCGCGCCGTGGGCGGCACCGGAGCACGCACCTTCATGACCGCCGGTTACTGGGACCTTGTCTTGTCCATGCTCAAACCGGGCGACTTCGTCGTCATGCAGTTCGGCACCAATGACAATGGCCCTACAGGCCCGCTGCGCGGCACGGGCGAGGAGACCGAGGACCGCCAGACCGCCGGCGGCGGATCGGAAACCGTCCACACCTACGGCTGGTACTTGCGCAAGTACATCGCCGACGCCAGGTCCAAAGGTGCAACGCCCATCCTCTGCACCCTGGTGCCGCGGAACATCTGTGAAGACGCCAAAATCGCCCGGCCAAAAGACAGGCACGCCGACTGGGCACGCGCGGTTGCCAAAGACCAAAACGTCCCCTTGCTCGATCTAAATGAAGCAATCGCACGGCGTTACGACGAGCTAGGGCAGGAAAAGGTCGCACCGCTTTTTGCCGATCAACGTGTGCACACCACCCGCGACGGCGCAGAGCTAAACGCCCAATGCGTGTTGGCCGAAATGCATGCGATACCCGGCGATCCGCTGGCAAAGTTCATGCGATCCAAGCCCACGCCCAACTGGTAGCCCGCGGCGAAATTCAATTTAGAGCCTATCTCAAAAGTCATCCTGAGCGTAGCGAAGGATCTCGGTTGCAGCCCTAAATTATCAATTTTTCCATTGATCCCATCTAGATTCTTCGCTTCGCTCAGAATGACGAATAATGTTTTGGGATAGACTCTTAATCGGCCGTTAACTCCAA
>JBEKZY010000362.1:0-4882 GCA_049509395.1 Thermoguttaceae bacterium
TCAACCTTAACGGCGGCACGTTGGCCACCGACCGCGAAATCGTGCGAAACGGCAGCGGCGCCGGATCCGCAGGATTGGCGTACTTCAATTTTAACGGCGGCACGTTAAAGGCGCTGGCCAATCAAGTCGATTGGTTGCGTTCAAACGTCTCCTTTTCCACCGCCAATGTCAACCAGCTTGAACTCACGGCGGTGACAGTGCAAGCGGGCGGGGCTGTTATCGACTCCAACGGCTTCAACGTTACCATCAACAACGTCTTCGCGCACGATGCCACTATTATCCTTCCTGCTACGGACGGCGGCCTGAAAAAAATCGGCGCCGGTACACTTACTCTCACCGCAGCCAACCTTTACAACGGCGGTACGAAGATCAACGGCGGTATTCTGAGCATCGTCAGCGACTCCAATTTGGGCGCCACATCCGGTCGTTTGCTCATCGACAAAGACCCGCTCGCGGCGCAAGCCGTTTTGAAGACGACGGCCAGCTTTGCATTGGATCCCAGCCGACCGTTTGCAGTCGGCCCGGGCGGCGGAACAATTGATACCGATCCCAGCACGTTTACCCTGGCGTCACTCGCCACTACTGCTGTTAGTATAAGCGGTCCACTCACGGTTCAAGGCGGCGGGGTGTTCAACCTCGATCTGGCGAGCACCCCGACCTTGACCTCATTGGCCGCCTTGAGCATCGCCGGAGGCACCACGGTGAACGCCGGCGGAACGGCCGACCCATTTTCCAGCGGCGCGACCCACATGGCCGTGGTCAACGAGGGCATATTCAACATCACGTCCGGTTCGAAGCAGGTTGGAGCTCTGTCGGGCGCTGGCAGCACGTCGCTGTCGGCCTCAACGCAATTGACCGCTACCTCGGTGGTTCAGAACACCCTGACCATCGGCGCCGGGTCAACGCTGACCATTGCCGCGATCCCGGGCGGCCCGCTTGCGGGCATGGGCTCGATATCGCCGGTTCCTGAACCGTCCACATGGGCAATGCTCATGTTGGCGGCCATAGGACTGGGCATTTACCGGCGCCGCAGCCGGTAAATCCTGAAAGTAAGAACGTTTCGTTGGGGCGGCAGTTCATCAACTACCGCCCCAACCATAATCCATAATCAACCTCGTTGGGATGACAGTTCAACTATCGACCCAACCCAGTTCAATAAAGATCCCTGTAACGTTGGGGAGGTAATTTTAGCATCATTTTTTACCTCCCCAACGGTTTTTAATACCGCAGGGGAATAGGAGGAGATACCCGGAAAAAGGCAGAGAAACATGGGAAATTCCACTTATGCGAAATGAACCAGAATCGGCCCCTATTTCCGCCTTTAGTCGATTATCCAATTCTCCTAATCCCAGTAGAGAAAAGAATATCTCCATGGCATACAATAACTCCAATGCAGGCTCTGATCGAAAACGCGCTTTCACTCTGGTGGAATTGCTCGTAGTCATTGCCATCATCGGTATTTTAATCGCGCTTTTATTGCCGGCCATCCAGTCCGCCCGCGAGGCCGCCAGAAGCATGGAATGCAGGAATCATCTCAAGCAAATTGCCACGGCCTGCATTAATCATGAAAGTGCGCAAAAATTCTTCCCCACAGGGGGCTGGGACTGGCTGTGGTGCGGCGATCCGAATTGCGGGTTCGGCCGCCGTCAGCCGGGCAGTTGGCCCTTTAACCTCCTGCCCTGGCTCGAACAAAAGCAACTCCATGACATGGCTGTTGCTGCACCAACTTCCGTTAAAAAGGCCCGATTGTTAACAATGACACAAGCCGTGATATCAGATTTTTATTATCCTACCCGGCGACCGCCGGCATTGTTCAAATTAAATGACCGCCCCCAAAATGCGACATCAATTTCCGGTACTAATGATCCGACTGCGTTCGGCGGCGGCTGCGACTATGCCGCCAACACGGGCACTAGAAATAACACCGTAGGCTCGGGTAATATGCCGCCCCCTGGCGACGATGCGCTTCTGGTGAACACCACCAACGTCAATTGGCCGGACGTCAATACCCCTAACATTGTCAATCATCAACCTACCAACACGGCTTTTATGAACGGGGTGAGTTTCTGGCTCAGCACTGTCAAGATCAAAGATATCGTCGACGGGACGGCCCATACATATTTGATCAGCGAAAAGAATGTTAATAAAGATTCTTACTATGGCTCCGCAACTACGGTAAGCACAGATTACGGCAATGACACGGCCTTGTTCGCCGGTTATGATTACGATTGGCATAGATTTGGTTCGGTACTGCCTGCACGGGACCAGCCAGCGGGTAGTCCACAAGTAAATAATTTATTTGGCAGCGCCCATCCCTCGACTTTCAATATGTCATTTTGCGACGGTTCTGTTCGGAGTCTCAATTACGACATAGATCAATAAACTCACGAGCTGCTTTCAAACCGCATGAACGGCGAGATTGGTTCCGATGGCAAGGCCCACGCTATCGACAGCACCATATTCAATCAATAACGCCGCATTTCACAAAAGTCCATGGGGTGAATATCATACCCGCGCAAGCATGGGTATGTTTAGTTGCCGCCTGTTATCCAACGGACTCGCGGGCAGTTAAGGATTTTCGGGGCATGCCCGACATATGAATTCAGGCCGGAACAGTCTTCTCCACGCCTGAAATTCCAAGGATTGATGAAACGTGGTGTTCTGTCGGACACATAGATTACTTGGTAATTTACCAAGCGGTCATGGGGGCCCGGAAGTGTCATTTGCGGCCGCGGCGGCCGCGATGGGATTTTGATATTCGCCCTTGATGTCGCCGATGCGACTGACTGCGAAGGGTTGCCCGGGAGGCGGCGCGACACGGTAGTAGATGAAGTGCCGGTTGAAAACCTCATGATTCTCCAAAATGTCGCCAGGTGGGAGCGACGTCCAGTTCGCGGGAATCGGATCACAGAGGCGATCCGTTTCGGTAAGGACAACGGGCGCCGGCAAATCGGTCGGACGTTGAGGCTCCGGTCCTTGCTTGGGCAGCCATTCGCCCATGTCAGCCCCAGGTAAGTGCCGCCACCGGTCCCGACTGCGTCGATCTGCAAGAGCGGTTCGGTGACCGGTATCGAGTCCGGTACGAAGAGAGCTACTATGCTGACCACGGTGACAAAGCCCGGTCGGAAGACCCGTGGCTGATGATCGTGCCGAGTCTCCACGGACATATATATCCACATGGCAGGAATCTGCTGGCCGCCTCAGTCGATGGCTACCCCAACGTGGCCGGTGTGCTGCGCCGGTTGTCATGCTGCAGAGTCCATCAAGATGGCGACTTCGGCGAGTTGACGGTGGTGTTCGACGTGGCCGACTTCGTAGCTGTGGCCAAGGTCATGCAACCTCGGCGACGGCGACAGGTGTCAGCACTTGAGTGGGAACGACTGCGGGGTATGGGTTTCCAAAAAGGATCACAACCACACGTTAAAGTGAAGCCTACGGCCCGCCCTTGCATTGAAACAGGGTTGGACGGCCTGGGGCCACCTCGGAAGTTCCGCACGTTTCTGGGGCTCAGGATAACCGCTCCTAGTGTCAGCGTTTTTGCCGCAAGCACAACGGCACCGGCAAGCAACAGAGCAATACTTCCAGGCTCAGGAACACTTGCCACACGGAACCCAACGCCGAAGACGTTGTTCCGGTTCCTTGGATCAACAAAGACTACGGTAGTTTACGGTAGTAACCACTGTTTTCTAATACTTAGTAGGGGGTAACTTGAAGAGGGGGTAAAATGCAAAAAATCCCTATTTTTACGGGATTTTTGCGTGTTTCGTGGGATTAAAGAGAAGGGGCGTTTATAATTAGAAATCCGCTACTATATCCATTGAGCTACGGGCGCGTATATTGTTTTTTCGTTGATTTGGCAAGTTATTTTAGCATGCGGGAATGTGAGGACAGTTGACTAAGCCTGTTACCGCGACCGGACCGACTGCCAACGTTCGCCAGCCACATTATTAATAGAATAACATCAAAAACCCAATAGGCCAAGCCGTATAAGGACTATCCATTAATAAATAAGGACTATAATAAAAGCGATTGCGGCCCTTCCTTATCAGAGTAAAACAGGCAACCCTAAAACTTAGGCGGTTCACATTTCCACGCATGCATGGGCCTTGTGGTTTTTTTATGCAACACACCGGCCGGGCAACCAGCGGCACCCGATCTTTTTCATATCGCTCGCGATCTCGTGACAATTGTGGGCATGGCAAATAGTCCTTGTCGACCGGCCACGGGTCGCCTAATCTATCTTTTGTCTATTCTTAATGGCTGCTTGTGTTATTGTACTCTGTCCTGTTAGAATGGTTTGTAATCCCCGGTAGCGTTGCCTAAAGTCGCTGGACCGCTAAGGGCTTGGACACATGTTCTTCTTCATTCCCTACGGAACCGATGCGCCGATTTATCATTGGCCGATCATTACGGTTTTGATGATTGCCGTGAATATTATTGTGTTCTGCCTGGAGTTGGCATATCCCCAGCAGGTTGGACCCTTTATTTTGACATTTGGCAACGGATTGCATCCGGCACAGTGGATTACGTCAAATTTTTTGCACGCCGGTTTAATGCACCTTGCCGGAAATATGTTTGCTCTATGGTCGTTCGGCCTAGTTATCGAAGGAAAGCTTGGTTGGCTGAAGACGCTGGCGTTATATCTCGGCACGGGCATCATTGAATCGGCGATCGTGCAGTATATGATGCTCGGCTCGCTAAAAGGCGGCGGCGGATTGGGGGCCTCGGGAATAATCTACGGCTTAATGGCCATGAGCCTGATTTGGGCACCGGTAAACAAAATACAGTGTTTCCTCGTCGTCGTTATATTTTTCATCCGCACCGCCGCTTTCGATATAAGCATCATGGCCATGGTTGGCCTGATGCTCTTGCTGCAGATTAC
>JBEKZY010000363.1:0-4878 GCA_049509395.1 Thermoguttaceae bacterium
AGGCACTCGGCGTCGAAACCCTCTTCCACCGCCTGACTGCGGAGTTGGGTTTCAATTGCTTTTCGTCTCGCCAGGATATCCTCGGGTGTTAGCGGGATACCCAACGTTTGCAGATATTGCGAGAGGAATGCCGCCGACTGCTCTTTGACAAGATCGGGGGGTTCAATTCGACGTTTCAACAAGGTGTCGAATACATCGAACGAAATCACATCGAACCGATCAAGGTTATTTAAAAGAAATTCACGAAGCACAGCCGCCGACCGGATAATCATCCGCGCCTGCTTTGGCACGCTAGACTTTTTTGTTCGGTGGAATTGCGAAAGTATGCCGCTTTTGCGATGCAGTGTCGCGCGACCGGGCTGATTTACATCCCAGGCCGGGTGCGAGAGCGGTCTATTAGGCTGGCCCCATGACATCAAACTATCCCTATGTATGTTGTTATACATAGAGTTAATGTCGGCAACAGAATGGGTAAACTTTGAGGATTATAACAAGTTTAATGATTATAGCGGGAGCGGGGTGCTATGGAAAAACTGGGCAATATGCGGTGCCGTGTCCCCAGAACAAAATTCGGTGGTTAATTTCCGAAAAAATAAGGGAAACTGAGTGCAAATAAGCACCTCAGTAGTTAGTCAAACCCACTAACTTGGCTTGATTGCCTACCCCCGTTTTACGCCGTAGAATCAAATTAGAAACGAAGTTGCGGCGATACTGAAAATTAAAAGTGGTTTTTCAACCGCGATTTGTTTTTCCTTGCAAGCGAGGGAGTTATGAAAACTTATATATTGGCATTGATGGCGGTTATGGCATTGACTCTTTACGAATCGCAAATGGTCGCTGCCCAATGGGTGGCGCAATATGGCGGCGTAACACAGGGGATGTTCGGCTACCGCATGATAGGCAGGCCCAATTCAGGTCTGGCTACAACGGGGGTATTCGGTACTCGGCCTATAGGGCAGACGTATTATGTGCCAGGCCCGGGTAACTTTACCAGCAATATTCAATTCAGTCCCTACCAGGGCTACGTGATCAACAATCCAACGTACGGCTATCAAGTCGTAACTCCGAATCCGGCGTTAGGACCATGGTACGACACTAATATACTGGCATACCCCTTTGCGTCGACCTTTCCCTACTCACCCACCACCGAAACGAATGTGGGTGAAGCTATTGGCCCGACGATTCCAGGCAATCCTGCAAATCCTGTAGCAACGCCGGAAAATACAAACCTTGGCGCCGTACCTGCGGGCGCGGCTCCTGGCGCCGTGCAGCAGGGCGCAAACCCTGGCAACATGCAGCAGGGCGCAAGCACTGGCGCCATGCAGCCGGGCGCAAACCTTGGCACAGTGGCGGTGGGCGTCGTGAATATCGCCCCGCAGCGGGCCAAATTCTATTCGGCCTCGGTTTTATCCGCACGCCGACAGTCATTTTCCCGCTCGCCCGAGTTGTCCGACCGTCTGACGATGCTCGCGCGTACGAGGGGCATGCTCGTGGGCAAGGGCATCAACGTCTACATGAGCAACGACGTAGCCCTGATTCAGGGCGCGGTCCGTTCGCCCGCCGACAGCGCTGCGCTGGCAAGCGTCCTCGGGCTCGAGCCCGACGTCGAGCATATCGACAACCGCCTGTCCGTCGCAGCGGGGGGAAATTAAAATATTTTCCCTGTCAGCCGCTCGTAGGCTTCCACGTATTTTTCACGAGTTTTGGTCACTACTTCATCGGGCAAGGCGGGGGGCGGACTGTTCTTATTCCAGGTAGTTGCCGAAAGCCAATCGCGCACGAACTGCTTGTCGAACGAGGGCTGACCGCGGCCCGGGGCGTATTGATCGGCCGGCCAGAAACGCGAACTGTCGGGCGTAAGCGCTTCGTCGATCAGAATCAATTCATCGCCTATCAGGCCGAACTCGAATTTCGTGTCGGCGATAATTATCCCCCGTTGCAAGGCATAAGCGGCGCCGCGTTTGAAAATGTCGATGCTCCGCCGCCGGAGTTCCTCGGCCAGGCCGCGGCCCGCGATCTCGATCATCCGCTCGAAGGAGATGTTTTCGTCGTGCCCGGCCGACGCCTTGGTTGACGGAGTGAAAATGGGCTCAGGCAAACGCGCGCTTTCGGTCAGTCCGGGGGGCAAACCGATGCCGCAAACAGTGCCACTTTTGCGATATTCGCTCCAGCCCGATCCGGCCAGGTATCCCCGGACTACACATTCAATGGGCACGACCTGGGTCTTGCGACAGAGCGTTGTCCGGCCGGCCAACATACGGCGGTCGGTCCCCGACGGCAGATCCATCTGTTCCACGTCGGTGGTTATAAGGTGGTTGGGCACGCCAAGCCGCTCGAACCAAAAGGCGGAAATCTGCGTTAACACCCGACCCTTGTCGGGGATGCCGGTGGGAAGCACCCAGTCGAATGCGCTCAGCCGGTCGGTGCTTACAAGCAACAGCCGGTCGCCAAGATCATAAACGTCGCGGACCTTGCCGCGTCGAACGGGCAGTCCGGCAATAGATGTTTCGCGTATGACGGTAGTAGACATAAGTGGATAGTGGTTAGTGGACAGTGTGCAGTGGTTGACCCAGAAATATACCCGCTAACATTGTTTTTGCCCAGCGGGTGCGGGCGGCTTGAGAATTACAAACAAATGCGTTAAATTGGATAAGAATCGATAGTCTTTTATCAGCGAAAAAATACCGGGAATCTTATATTCATGGGCCTGATGCGATTTCATATCCAGCCGCCGGAACGCATCACCGACGAAATGGTCCAACAGGCCTATTTATCGGGGATAGATCGGGTGGCCTGGCCTGTGCGCTCGATTTTTGAAAACGGCGTGCTCTTGATGCATCGCTCGGTTTCCGAATCGGCAAATCTCCACTTTCCATGGCCGTTGGAGGGGGGCGGTCAAATGCTCTTTTCCACGGCCAGTCTGATGGAGCAAGATACCCCTTATCTGTTGCCCCTGGAACTGGCCCGGGGAACCGTGAGCCAACTCGCCGATCAGCTTTTCGAATGGAAATCGATCGGGCTGATAGTCCCCGATGCCCTAAGCGATCTGGTTTTGGAGTCTATCCGGCAATTGGCCGCGGCGGTGATGGCTCAAGACGATCCGGCCGCTTCGGCAGTCTTGGCCGAAAGGGTTCTCCGCACCGCCGCCCGGGCAGCCAATCAGTTGGCCGCCGTTTATGTCGAGCAGGCATTGGCCGTTCGGCGGCGCAACGAGGGCAATCTTGCCAGTTTTTTGGGGGCCGATCTGGGTTCGGGCAAGCTCGATAATTATTCTGCCCGGCATTTTCTCTTGGCTTTCAACGCCGCCAACGTGCCGCTGCGCTGGCGCGACGTGGAAGCCGTCGAGGGCCGCTACGATTGGAGCATCCCGGACAAGCAAATCGAGTGGTGCCGCGAGAACGGCTTGCTGGTAAGCGCGGGCCCGCTCTTGCCCTTCGACGCCCGCGCCCTGCCCGATTGGCTCGCCCTGTGGGAAGGCGACATGGACAATCTATTGGTCTTTTTCACCGATTATATCCGCACCGTGGTGGATCGTTATCGCGGCAAGGTCGATCTGTGGCAATGCGCCGGCCAGGTGAATACGGGCCAAATCCTCTCGCTCTCCGAAGAAGATAAATTGCAATTGACGGCCTCGGCCATCGACATGGTCCGCACCCGCGATCCTAGAACGCCGGTGGTGGTCTCTTTCGATCAACCTTGGGCCGAATACACCGCGCAGAACGAAGTGGATTTTCCGCCACTGCACTTTGCCGATGCCCTGATCCGCTCCGACCTGGGGCTATCGGGCGTGATGCTGGAGATAAACGTGGGTTATTATCCGGGCGGCACCTTGCCGCGCAATCCCCTGGAGTTCAGCCGGCAATTAGATGCCTGGAGCATTTGGGGCCTGCCCTTGTGGTTGTCCATATCCGTGCCCAGCCTGTGCGATGCCGATCCCATGGCCAATCGCGACGTCACGCTCCCGCCAGGATCTTGGACCCCTGCCGCCCAACAAGCCTGGGTCGCACGATACGTGCCCTTGATGCTGTCAAAAAACTTCGTGCAAGGCGTGATCTGGAACCAATTGCACGACAGCCGGCCGCACAATTTTCCCTACGGCGGCCTGTTCGACCTCCGCCGCCGCGCCAAGCCCGCCCTGCGCAGACTGGCCGCCTTGCGAAAGGCGATATTGAAATAAGAACCTATCTCAAAAGTCATCCTGAGCGAAGCGAAGGATCTTACTGGACTTGATATTCCCTGGCAGTTTCGCGACGGTCCACATCGAGTTGGGGAACAAATCGCGATTTTTCCACGTTTGAGGAACGCTAATTACCACTAATCTCCGCTAATTAAGGCGAGTTATTCAATTTCGGGATTACTGCGGTTGCTAAACATTTTGCAGTTTTGCAGAGGACTTTTTGGGGTCAAAATCGCGATTTATCCACGTTTTGGGATGGCTTCGCCCCTTTGATTTTCATTAATCGGATTTCCAAAGAACATTAATGGCACGGAGCGATGAGCGTAGCAGATTGGAAAGTGGATTTCAAGAGAAAGAATTGGCCACGCAAAAAATGGTCCAGAAAACAAAGACTTCCGGCTTTATATGGCCCTTCCGCTCGGTTGGCGGGGCTTCCGGTTTAAGGCCCAAAAACTAGCTGCGTCCCCGTTTCAATTCCAGAAGTGGCACCCGGCAAAAGCTGATTGCTGGCGGACAGTAGCGTACCCATAAAATGGTTACTAAAATTAGGTTTATGAAGCAAGACGCGTGGCAGTAAATATAGGCCGCAAATTCGCGGTCTATAGGTAATAGACAGAAACTACCTAACAACAAGTTCGGCGACTACCTCAACCTGAAAGCAGACAGGGCAAATGACTCGCTCCGTAGCGGATGACATCATA
>JBEKZY010000364.1:0-4844 GCA_049509395.1 Thermoguttaceae bacterium
TGTCGCTTTTAACCTCAAGGATCATGTTGGTGCCAAAAGTGGATACTTTTCCAGGCACTTGACTCATTGTTAATTCACGAAGCCTTTCTCCCGCTTCGGGAGTGGCAACAAACAATTCGGCTGTCTTGGGATCTTTAGTCCAACCCTCCGAACTCCAATAATTATGATCATCATCCATAATGCACAACCGAGGAGCGTAGGGAGTTCCAAGATGAACACATATCATAGTCTTAGGCATTAGGCCGCCTTCCGTTTCTTACGGGATTTAATATTGAGTAGATAATCTACCACCTTTCCAAATGGCTAAATCTTGAGGCATCAAACACCCTCTCATCAGTCTCAGATGTGTTAGGTTGATGAGACTGGGTATGTATTCGGTGTCAGCCAGACAAGTGCAAGTCTAGCGGAGTGTTCTGTAGCTCAAGAAAGTAAAAAAGCCCAGTCCGCTTTTGTTGGCGGTACTGGGCTATAGTCGGTGTCAGATAGACAAGCCTAGTCAGTGTTTATGGATTTATAGAGAACGAATATAACAATCGGATTGACTGCTTTTGTGTAAATGGTTACACACTATTCGTTTGTCTCTGCATTAGTAAAGATCGTAGATGAAATCAATAACTTAAAAATACGTTCAATCTGTACCGACTACGGGAAGTGGGCAAAAATCCCGTCATTTTTCGACGGGGTTTCTCTCATTATGCCGCCTTTTCGATCTTTTCGCCTCGCAAATCGTAATTCATCCACTGGACTTCAACCCGATCTGCTCGGCCCATAATGGTCTTTTCCGTCGCAATTTTGTTGACCCGCCAACCGCCCCAAGCGGGGCTGTCGTTGGCAGCAGTTCCCCGTATGTATCGGTGTCGCCGTCTGCAAGAAAAAACCAAGAAATCTGTGTAAATGGATTTACACAGATTTCTTAAGTCCTTAGAGAATAAGAAGATACGATATTAGAGCAGTATGTAAAAGATTACTAATAGCATACGCATTAGCACGGTTGACCACCCAACGTCCGCTGCCCACACTTTATTCAAGTTTTTGGTCGTTCTGGGCGCGCCGCCAGGCAATAGTAAGCCAGCCGTCATGCGACTGGACTTCGATGGGCAGCATCTTGCCTACTTTCTTCAGGTTTCCGGAGAAGAAAAATCCTTCGCCGATTATTTCCGGCTCAAAGATCTTGCTGAACCGCTTGGCCAGGAGATTCCGTATGATTTCATCTTTGCCGCCGACTTGTTGACGACCCGGGGGAAAGATCTGGATATCGCCTTGGCGGACGGCTTTATAACCGGCGTCTGTTTTTTCGATTTTATAGACTACCGTTATGTCCATGTCGTCGCACGATCGGTCGCCGTTGATGAATTTGGTGCCTCGGATAAAAATTTTGAAACCCTCATCGCTAAAAGTGACCGATATGGGTTGGCGCGTGGCAAAGGTGATCGTCCAAGGCGGCTGATTCTCGTCGCGTTTCATTTTTTCCGGCAGCTTGCCGAACGTATCGACGACCGCTTTTTGAAAATTATCTTCATTCACGGTCATTCCGCCCAGGGCATCCAGGGCGAAATTGTTGATCAGCGATTCATGCACGCGCAGCACCATGTCGGTCTTTATCGCGCTGGGTGGCGGCGTTGGAGCAGCCAGAAGCGAGTTGCCGGTTTCTAATGACACAGTCCGCAACGCCTCCTGATCGGTGCTGAACTTTAATTGTTCGGGGAATAATTTGTGATCGATGAGGGGGTTGCGGAATTTATCGGTAAATTTCTCTTGGGCCTTGTCTAGGTTGTCCGCGGCCTGGTCGTCCACGCGCTTGTTCACCCGCACTTCGGCATGTTGCGATGCAATGCATTCCGCCGACGATTTTTGCTGGCCGGCTTTTTTCCAGGCGGCATGTTCGATGATTTTCCTGCGGGCTTGAATGTCGTTAATGCAGGTTTGCGTGACGGCGTTGGATTGGGCCGGGCAGGAAAAGAATCCGTGGTCGTTAATCCAAATTCGCTTGCATGCCCCGATACAAGTCGTGCCGCTGGTATATATGCACACCGGGCCGTGAGAACCGACGGTTGCGCTGTAGGTGGTGGCGAACAGCAGCGTGTTGATTACGCCCATATTGTCATCGGGAATCAGTTCCGCGGTGGTGTGGCCCACGGTATGGCCTGATCCGGAAATCGACGTGCCTAGGATACAGTCACAAATGGCGGTATTATCGTCGACCGAATTGCCGACGGCGGCCCCGACAAATTCCGCCGAGGCTTCTCCATACAGGTTCGGTTGGTTGAACCGCTGCTGGACGGCCTTGACCAGTTCCGGCGCCTGCTGTCGAATTTGCAGCCAGCGTAATGATTCGCTGATACCCAGCGTGTTTTCCGTGGTTGGCTTAACGGCAAAGGCCTGCAAATTATTTATTAGATTATCCAGCGTGCGTTCGTATGTGGCTTTTGTCCTGGGATTGTCGATGGCTTCGTCCACCTTGAGCAGGCGCCACAAGGTCGAGCGAACGTCGACAAACCATACCAATCCCAATCCCTCGTTCCCCGAGGCATACCGGCTGGAAATCTCGTTTAATACCTCCTGATTCATAGCGCCTTCCTTTTGCAACTCCTTTTGCAGCGATTCACAAAGCAGGTATTTTTGCCAGTCCTGGCCGTTGTCGCCGGACGATTTCAGTTTTGTTTCGAGCCGGGCAAGGGCCTCGACCAGTTCGGCTTTCACCGAATTGAGGTCTTCTTTGGTTAGCGGACGGAATTGAGTTTTTGCCTCGCGGCAAGAGGCAATGATTCCTTCCAGCGATTCTTGTTTCGCGGTAACCGGCTCATCGCCAACAGCGATGTTTGTTACAGCCGGCATTGACAATAATAATGTTCCCACAACAGTCAGGCACGTCCTGTACATTTTCATCCTGAATTTCCTTAATAGTTTATGGTAGCGGCACATCGCAGTGTGCCTGTTACATTGGCTTACGAATAGTTAATCCGGGTTATAGACATGAAATTTCGCTTCGCTAAACTAATGCCGTTTTGCTAATCGTCGAACTTGACCCCAACTACCCGCTCACAAAAACCGGTAAAGCCGCCGACGGTTGACCAGCTTACCACTAAGAGCCAATTGCAACAAGGGTCTTTGATTATTCGGGAATTCTGATAACAAAAGTATTTGATAAAAATGCCTTATGCCAAAAGCCGGATAATCGTTTTTCAGACCGCGGGCAAATCAAATACCCCCCCAATATAACCCACCTTTACGCCAACTGATTAAACATCAAGGACTAGCATCTTCACCTGCCTATCTATATTACACACGGATGATTACCCATCGGATGGGTAATTTGGCGTCCTTCTTAACGCCTATAAGATATGGCAGGATGAGATGAAGCATTTAAATATTTTTCCACATCTTTATGTCAACTAATTTATTGTTTATTGGACTTTGTTTGTGTGTCTCTCAAGTTTCGCTGCCCGGACCTAAAACCGAGGCTGCGCCGATCGTGTGGCACGATGATTATGCCCGGGCCGTGCGGGATGCCCAGCAGCAAGGCAAAATGCTGTTGATTTATTTTTGCGATCCCGGCGGCCAGTGCAACTGCAATCGCTTCAAGGCGGAAACGCTTGACGATCCGGCGGTGTGCTCCAAGCTGCAAGATTACGTTTGCTTGCAGGCCCTCCTGGATGCCTCGATTATATCGGACGGCAAAAAAACCGTATTGTTGGAGCACGAGGCGTTCAAGGAAATGCTGGGCAAACCGGGCATTGCCATTATCGATTATCGGCACGGGGATTCGCCAGAATATGGCAAGGTCATAAGCACCTTTCCCATCTCTGGAAGTCTTTGGTACACGCCGGAAAAGATGGCGGTAATTCTCGACCTGCCGCCCGGCACGCTAACGCAACGCACGCTGATTTATGCCGTGCGAACCCATCCCGAAAAACCGGCCAGCACCCAGGGCGAAGCGAGTTCCTATTTACTCGAGGAGGCCCAGAATCACTCGCAGTACCAGGCCGACATTCGCCTTCAAGGGCATCACTTTTGGGAATCGCGATTCCATCGCATTAACTCGCGATTGAACAGTTCGTCGGCCAGCGAGGTTTGCGCCGAGAGTTGGCCGGGCCAGAATTTAGTCGATGCGGCCGTCGAGTGCGTCCACTCCTGGCGGCAGTCGGCCGGGCACTGGAACGCTGTTCGATCGCCTCAACGCCTGTTCGGTTATGACATGAAACGCGGATCGAACGGCGTTTGGTACGCCACGGGAATTTTCGGCGGCTGATTATTAATCCGCAGAAGTCATTAATTCACACGCGTTACAATGCGCAGAAGTTGCGTAAAGTTTTAAACAGCGATTGACTTTGAACGGTGCGCATGTTGACGCGGTCTTGAATGGCGGCCCGCTTTTGCGGCGTCATAATGCCTGTTTTTTCTTGCCTTATGCGTTGGAGCTCATCCTTGACTTGCCGCTTGAACAGGCCTTCGTTGAGCTTTAATTCCGTGTCCAGCCCGTCCACTTCATCCAGCAGTTTTTGAGCGACTTTATCGGCGGAGGCTTGCTCCATGGAGGAGAAGCTCTTTTTTAGTTCGCCGTTGGCACATAGATGAATGCCGTTAATCTTATCGTTATCTATTTCCAGGATCATTTGTAGGGCATTGTCTTTAAAATAGCAGCAAAATCCGTTGCGGACGCCTTTTTCATACTGGCACCAATAACTGCGTTCGCCTTTTTCGTCCCATAATTTAACTATGCCGTCGATTGCGCCGTCGGCATAGACGGCGTAAGTCTTCGGTTTATGATCTTCATAAAAGGCCATGGTAATGCCGTTCAGTACGCCCTTGTTATGGGTTGTCAAGGCCGAGATTTGACCGCTGGG
>JBEKZY010000365.1:0-4815 GCA_049509395.1 Thermoguttaceae bacterium
GGGTAAGTTTTCTGGACTTGTTCGTGGTTTACGGCCGCCAATCCAATTTGTTTCAGATGGTTGATGCACTGCATGTTGCGGGCCGACTCGCGCGCGGCTTGGATGGCCGGCAGCAATAAAGCGATCAAGATGCCAATAATCGCGATCACAACCAGGAGTTCGACAAGCGTAAAACCTCGCCGGTTTTGTGACGCATTTACGAGTTTTTGCAGTCTTGAGTGCATGGCGGTTAGCGTTTCAAAAATAAAAACAAAATCACGAAAAAGCGACTTCATCTCCCGTTAGCGAGCATTCCGAATGGACTGAAAATGTTCAGTAGATATTTGATGGATGTCTCTCTTTAATGTAAATGCAAAAATCAAAGTTAAACTGAACTAAACTCTATCTCTTCTCTTGTTCCGGTCCCGCTGTTTTTTTAGTCATTAGTTTAGGATTTTTAATACTCGTCCTCTTTTATGGTTTGCCGGCTTCATAAATTTGTTTGATTTCCTCCGCCGTTAAAGCCTTTTGGAAAATCATCAGTTCATCTATCCGGCCGGAAAGATTGTGAGTTCTATTAAGGTTGGAATCGCCTTTACCTTGATTATCCCAACCGCCGATGGTCGCCGAGCCGATCTGGATAACAGGCATCTGCTTCGGTTCGAATAGATCAAAGAATTCACCGTTTACGTACAAGGAAATTTGATTTTTGCCGGTGTCGATAACCCCGCTGACCATGCACCAGCGGCTTAGGTTATCGGCGGGAATGGGCTGGGATTCACGATGTTCTTTTTGGCCAAAAACGATTAATTGCATTTGACCGCTTTCCAGAAACTCCCAATGTAATTCCTTGGGCCGCTTCCAACTGTCTGAATTCAATATAGCGTTGATATCGTTTGCGAATTTATTACTGCTCAGCCAGGCGATCAGCGTTATTTGCCGATACTCGCCTGGTATATTGATGTGCACGCCTGCGTCGCCCGCCATGAACTCCAAAGCGCTTTTCCCCGGAAAACGGCCGTCGACCCAAGGCGCATCCAGGATTTCGCCGTTTAGCGCCGCGCCCGTCGGCGCACGGTTGAAGAGTACGGTTGAGTTGCTGGGGTCGGGCTGGAAATCATAATAGGCCAGCAGATCCTGGTGGCTTTGCAGCTTCCGGCTGACATCCAACCAATGTTGAAATGACAGCGACGGCGGCGGCGGCGGTTGTAACCGTAACGTGGGGAAATCATTTCGCTCGGCAACTTGGGATATAAATTTCGTCCCTTCGCAAACCACTGCCTCGCCCTTGCCCAACGAAACTCCAGCAGCCCAGTGACCGTCGGCCAGTTTGGCTTCGGCATTGACTTTGCCTGCGAACACGGCAACCTCGGCGCGGCCTTCATCATCAATCTTTACGCCGAACTCGGTGCCCAAATCGACGAATCGGGCGTCGGGCGTGAGGATCGTGAATTGACGCGATTTTTCAGTGTCGGCCCGGGCGGTCAATTTGCCCTGGCTTAGAAAGCCGGAGTTGGGCGAATCCACGGTAAAGGAAGCCGGCCCTTCCAATAGCACCATTGCCCCGTTGAAATATGTGATTTGAGCGATCCCGTTTTCGAGCTGTAGCAGCCGGCCCGCCTGCAACTGCGTATTCTCGGCCGGAGACGGAAATTCTGTTGACCATTGGCAGTTCTTCACGGCCGTGATTTGAGCTACGAATCCGGTATCCGCCGACGCATTGTCGGAAGGCCGGGGGCTTAGTAAAATCGTCGCCGCCAAAAACATCATGCCACAGATTACAAAGAGCAATACGAACGATAAAGGCGAGTGATGATTGAGAAAATCGGCAACATCGCCTAAAAAACCCAGGATTGGAGAGGATTTGCCCGATTCGTCGGCGGCTTCCTGCTTAGTGAGAGATAATAATCGGGATTCAGCCGACGATTGTCCGATGTAATCCCAGGTCAACCAGGAATGTAGCATGGTGTATTTGATGTAAAATTGCTGTGCATCGGGATCATCCCGTAATAACGCCTGCAATTCCTTCAATTCTCCCTCGCCAAGTTTTTCATCGACGAGATTGCTCAACAATTCCTGCAATTGCGACTTATTATTTTCAGGCATGGCCCTGCTCCTCCTTAATCAATTTCCATTCGACACACTCCAAAAGCATCGTGCGTATGCGATGCAGAGCGACTCGAATCCCTCCGGACGAGCGTTTGCGAGCTTCCGCAAGGGACTGCACCGTGGCCCCTTGAGAATACCGGTCTTCGATCAACTTGCGATCCTTGGGCGATAATTCTTCCATACATTCCCGCAACAAAGGCAATCGCCAATCGACCTGTGAAGCAAGTTGTGCGGCTTGTTTGGCGATTTGCTCCAAAAGCGGCATATCCAAACTCAGGTTGCGTAGCTGGGTCTTTTTTTGATATTCCAAGACTTTGTATCGAGCGATTTCACAGGCCCAGGTGATAAACTTGACTTTACCGTCGAATTGATTGATTTTTTTACAAATCAACAAATTGGTTTCCTGCAAAATTTCATCAGCGGCCTCAGATGACCCGACTAAAGAAAAAACATATCCATACAAAGAGCGCTGACAGTTGACAAACTGCTCTAGATGAATCGAGTTTTGATCCGAATCTGATGTCAAATCTGCAAAACTTCCTGTTTTTCCATTCTCCAAGGAACCCGTGGTGCAATCTTAAAGATACCCACAAGATGGAGGGGGTGTAATTTAATATTGTTTGGTTAGTTGCGTATTAAGGAAACAATTCGAGACAGAAAACTTCACCCAATAGTTAATGATATCACCGGGCAATTTGTTAACAGAAAAATTCTTCAGAATACGGATTAATTTATATTTTCCCGTAACGGTGGGGGGAAGAAGCTATTGCCTTTTTCGGCGAAAACGCGGTTCCTGATACGAACGGCACTCGGAGAGTTGCAAGTATTTGGCAATGAACGTTTTTTAGCTTCTAAGTTGTGGGGTTTGCCGGGGGGCGTGTGGTTTGGGGCGAGGTTTAACTGTGCGCGGGGCCACACGGCCAGGGCGACCGGCAACGCGATGACGCGCCGGCAACGCCAACAATGCGGCCATCCACTGGGGAAAACATTCCTTTTCGATCCAGCAGCATATATTCGCGAAAGGCATCGATGGTTTGCAATGCCCCTTTGAAAGCGATTTCCCACAACAGCAGTGATTGTTTGCGGCAGCTTCGGCGCAGATCATTGGCAAGACATGTTTGGATGAAGGGCTCGAAAGTGTTTTGCCGGCGGGTTATGTTGCAACATGCAATCCTGTCGCATACGGCATGCGATCTAAGTTACTAAGCTATTTCGAAAATGGCGATACATCGTCCCGCCGTTCAAACGCCTGAATTATTGCCGATTTTGCTTGCACCAGGTGCGGATTTTTGATAAAATATATAAAAAATCAAAATGCAACAAGCGAGAATTATCGCAAAACAGGCCGTGATCGCGGGGGAGCGGTTGCTGCAATTTGAGATGACACTGCTTGATGACGTGCGCGGTTCATGAAGTCACAATAAGCTTAACGCACCGTGCCAGGCCGCGTTTAAAAACCCCGTCTTTTTCCGGAGAGAAAAGGGATTTTATCGGACAGATCCCAAAACTACGGATTACATCATGGCCAGTACATTCCGCCATTGGTTGAAAAATAAATGGAAGGCGGCAGGGTCCAAGAATTACAGGCCCCTGGAAAAAGCCCGCTATCTGTTCGAGCAGTTGGAGCCGCGGACGATGTTAAGCGGCTCGAACGCCATTGACCGCTTGGACTTTGGCAATCTGGCATCGGAGGCGTCGCACAACTTCGAGCCGGGTTATAGCATTAGCCAGATGCCGCTGCTAGGCGCCGGCACGGTTGGGGCGTCCGCAGGCCAAACCTATCGAGAGCCATTCGGCAGTGGAGTGGCTTCGCCCACGGGCAGCCAAGCGCTTACGTTTACGCTGGCAGTGGACCCGATCAAGCAGAACTATCTGACAGTGCGTCTCTGGGGCAGCGATGTGCCGGGCGGGCAGATGTACCTGCTCAACGCACCCACCACATACGAAGCTATTGAACAAAGCGGCGGCGAGCCGGCGTTTCCAAACCGCTTCTACTACTACACGATTCCCATTCCGCTATCCTGGACACAAGGTCAAACATCGACGCAAATTACTCTTTGGTTTGCCAGCTCTTACGACCGCTACGGCGGCACGGGCACGCACTACCTGGCCCAGGGCCAGCTCACGCGCCCCATCTACAGCGTCTACAGCCATACGGATCCGTATTTCGTTCCCGACTCCGCCGATCCCACCGGCGCCATGCCGACGCAAAGCGCCACCCCGACGCTCGACACGCTTACAAATACCGAAGCGATTTCCATCCTGCAAGCGAACCGCCAGAGTATATTCCAGTCCGGCGGTTACCTCAGCACGCTTCTGGCCCAGCAGGCCATTGTGCTCAATTCCACGCAGAATGCCGACGGCACTTACAGTTGGACCCCGCCAAGCGGCGCCCCGAAGGAAGTCGCCGGCCTGGATATGTTCACAAATCTCGCCAGTTGGATGAGTTCCAACCCAAGTGCATCCGCCGATACTTGGCGAAACCGCATCGCCAATCAAAAGGCCGGCCCGGGTTACACCGCCTTTCCGGATGAACTCCTCAGCGCCATGACTGCCGCATACCTCACGCAGCCTTTCACCGACGCCAACGGAAACGTAGTCTCCGGCCTTGACGATCATGACGATCCCAAACTCATCGCGCGCATTGTTGCGGCAATCGACGGCGCCAGCTACGAGCAGGACAGCGACGGCGGCTTTATCCAGCAGGGCAGCGAATGGACCGGCTTG
>JBEKZY010000366.1:0-4794 GCA_049509395.1 Thermoguttaceae bacterium
GTTGCCATGATGCCGCCGTCGATAGTGTTGCGTCCCGCGGCCTGCAAACCCGTCTGAATGGCCTGCGAGAGCATTTTTCCCGACGGCCGGCTGTCGCGTCCGATAAGAATATCGCCCGGTGGCGCAATAGCGGCAAAAGCCGTGGCATAACGGACGGCTACCTCCGAAGTAAGCGTCTCGCCCACGATTCCCCGCAATCCCGAAACACTTATAATCGGTTCCTTCACGGATTTATCCCCTTATAATTTTATTTATTACACCAATAGTCAAAATTATTTTTTTGAATAGAATATACATGATTATCTCATAGATTCGGTTATTTTTGTAGGGTGCGTGAAACGCACCATAGGAAACGGTGCGTTTCACGCACCCTACGGAAAAATTATGAAAGACCCGACAATAACAGATAAATTCCCAGACGGCACGTTGCCCGCCGGGCTATCGCCAGTACTTACCCAAGACGACGATCCCCGCGAAACGGCCGAATGGCTCGATGCCTTGGACTACGTCATTTCCACGGCCGGACCTCAACGGGCCGCTTATCTTCTCACGCGACTGAAGCATCATGGTTTTTCCCAAAACGTGCGTTTAGCGAGCATCTCCACCACTCCTTATATAAACACTATTCCCCTCGAAGATCAGCCCGTATATCCCGGCGACCGCGAAATCGAACGCCGCATAAAAAGCATCATCCGCTGGAACGCCATGGCCATGGTGGTCCGGGCGAACAAGCAAAGTCACGGCATCGGCGGGCACATCTCCACCTATGCCTCGTCGGCCACGTTATACGAAGTGGCATTCAACCATTTTATCCGCGGCAAAGAAGGACCGCTCCCGCCCGATCAAGTCTATCTCCAGGGGCACGCCTCGCCGGGTGTTTACTCCCGGGCGTTTTTGCTGGGCCGCCTCAGCGAAGATCAACTCAAAAATTTCCGCCGCGAATTGCAGCCCACACCGGGCTTGTCCTCCTATCCGCATCCCTGGCTTATGCCCGACTTCTGGGAATTTCCCACCGTCTCCATGGGTTTGGCGCCGATCATGGCCATCTACCAGGCGCGTTTTAATCATTATCTTGTGGATAGAGGTATAAAGCCCGACGCCGAAGCCTCTCGCGTATGGGCCTTCCTGGGCGACGGCGAGTGCGATGAGCCCGAATCCCTGGGCGCCATCACCCTCGCCGCCCGCGAACAACTCGATAACCTGATATTCGTCATAAACTGCAATCTCCAACGCCTCGACGGTCCCGTCCGCGGCAATGGAAAAATCATTCAAGAGTTGGAAGGCGCTTTTCGCGGCGCCGGCTGGAACGTGATTAAAGTCATCTGGGGTTCCGCTTGGGATCCGCTCCTGGCCAAGGACAAAGACGGCCTGCTCGTCCGCCGCATGGGCGAGGTCGTCGACGGCCAATTTCAAAAATACACCGTTAGTTCCGGAGCTTACATCCGCGAACATTTTTTCGGCGTCGATCCCCGACTCAAGGAATTGGTCGCCGACCTAAGTGACGAGGAAATCCTGAAACTCAACCGCGGCGGGCACGATCCGGCCAAAGTTTACGCCGCCTACAAAGCCGCCGTCGAACACCGCGGCTCGCCCACCGTCATCCTGGCGCATACCATCAAAGGCTACGGGCTCGGCGAGTCCGGCGAAGGGCGCAACGTCACGCATTCGCAGAAAAAACTCAACGAAGCGGAACTTGTCGAATTCCGCCGCCGTTTCGACATCCCCATATCTGACGAGACCGCCGCCCACGCCGAATTTTACAAACCGCCCGAAGACAGCCCGGAAATGACATATCTCCGCCAGCGCCGCAAGGCCCTGGCCGGTTTCGTGCCCCGCCGGCGTTCGCCCACTATAAAACTCAAGCCGCCCAAATGGGAAGATTTCGCCGAATATTTCGCCGGCAGCGAAGGACGCGAGGTATCCAGCACCATGGCCTTTGTGCGATTGCTGACGCACCTCTTGCGCGACAAAAACATCGGCCGTTACATCGTGCCCATCGTGCCCGACGAGGCCCGCACCTTCGGCATGGAATCGCTCTTCCGCCAGTTCGGCATCTATTCGCACGTGGGCCAGCTTTACGAGCCCGTCGATTCCGATAACATCCTCTATTACCGCGAAGCCAAAAACGGCCAGATCCTCGAGGAAGGCATTACCGAGGCCGGCTCCATGGCCTCCTTCATCGCCGCGGCCAGCTCGCATTCCAGCCACGGCATCAGCATGATCCCCTTTTTCATCTTTTACTCCATGTACGGTTTCCAGCGGATCGGCGACCTGATTTGGGCCGCCGGCGACATGCGCTGCCGCGGTTTCGTCCTCGGCGGCACCGCCGGCCGAACCACGCTGGCCGGCGAAGGGCTCCAACATCAAGACGGCAACAGTCACCTCTTCGCACTGGCCTACCCCAACCTCCGCGCCTACGACCCCTGCTTTGCCTACGAAATGGCGGTGATCGTCCTCGACGGCCTACGCCGCATGTATTACGAAGAGCAGGACATCTTCTATTACATCACGCTGATGAACGAAAACTACGCCATGCCCATCCTGCCCATGGGCTCGACCGAGGGAATCTGCCGTGGAATTTATAAACTCTCCCAGCGCGATTTCGGGCCGAATAATCCCAAAGTCCGCCTCTTCGGCAGCGGCGCTATTTTGCGTGAATCGCTACGAGCCCAGGAACTGCTGGAAAAACTCTTCGCCGTTTCCAGCACCGTCTATAGCGTAACCAGTTATAAAGCCCTTTACATGGACGGCCGGGACTCCGATCATCACAATCGCCTGCATCCCGGCGAAACTCCGCGCAAACCTTATGTCGCCGAGGCACTCGAAGGCGATTCCGGCCCGATCGTGGCCGCATCCGATTACGTCAGCGCGGTGCCGCTTAGCATTTCCTCCTGGGTCGGCCCCGACTACACCGTGCTCGGCACCGACGGTTTCGGGCGGAGCGAAGCCCGCCGTGAACTCCGCCGCTTTTTCGAGGTCGACGCCGAAAGTATCACACTGAGCGCTCTATATCAATTGGCCCAAAAAAACCAATATCCCCGCGATAAACTCGCGGCCGCAATCAAAACTTTAGATATCGATCCCAACAAACCAAATCCCATGTTTGTATAAGTTATTTCCCTTTTTCCCTTTCCCCATTTTCCCTCCTCTTACACTTATAATAAAAAAATAAATATGAACCTCGATTTCAAACTACCGGAACTCGGCGAAAACGTGGAAAGCGGCGACATTGTTAATGTCCTGGTCCGCGAGGGCGATGTAATCGCCGCCAACGACGGCGTTTTGGAAATGGAGACCGACAAGGCCGTTGTCGAAATTCCTTGCCCTTACGGCGGTAAAGTAGCCAAAATTCACGTGAAAAAAGGACAAACGGTCAAGGTCGGGCAGATTCTATTGACCATTGAAACAGAAGCCGATACACCGGCGCCAACTCCGCCGCCCAAGCCCGCGCCGCCTGCTGCCCCGGCATTGGCGAAATCTGAAAAGCCGGCTGCCGTCGCCCAACTCGAAAAACCAAAAACGCCGGGTGCCACGACCAACCTTCGGTCGGTGCCCGGCTTGTCCAGCAGTGTCGCGCCGGATGCCACGACCAACCTTCGGTCGGTGCCCGGCTTGTCCAGCAATGCCGCACAGCCAACGGACAGCGGCCGTTCGGGTGCCGCTATTATTGAATCGCCGGCTGTCGCAGACATAATTCCAGCCGGGCCGGCAGCCCGCCGCCTTGCCCGCGAGTTCGGACTCGATCTGCGCCAAGTCCCAGGCACCGGTGCCCGCGGCCGGATCACGCCCGAAGACATCAAGGCCGCCGCAGCCGCTCAAGCCCAGCCGGCTTTTGCCCCGTCAGGGCCGCAGCGCGTTATTCCACCCGGCGAGCCGGGCGCCGACGTCTGGGGCCAAATCCGCCGCGAAAAAATGCCCAAAATCCGCCGCACCATTGCCGCCCAAATGGCAAAATCCGCTACAATCATCCCGCACGTCACTAATTTCGACGACGCCGACATCACCGACCTCGAACATCTGCGGAAAAACATCCCCCAGGGTTTCATCGGCGCGGGCATTAAACTCACCGTCATGCCCTTTGTCCTCAAGGCGGTCGCCATGGCCTTGCAGCAACACCCGACGTTAAACGCCAGCATAGACGACGAAAAGGAAGAGGTGATTTACAAAGAATATATCAATATCGGCATAGCAGTCGATACGCCCCGCGGCTTGGTCGTGCCCGCGTTGCGCAAGATCGACCGGCTCGGCATCCCCCAGATCGCCCAGCAGCTAAACACCTTGGCCCAAAAGGTCCGCTCCGTGGCCTTTTCAGTCGACGACCTCCGCGGCGGCACTTTCACGGTCAGCAACATGGGCGCGATCGGAGGCACGTACAGCACGCCCATCATCAATCATCCCGAAGTGGCAATTTTACTTCTCGGCCGCTCCCGCTGGCTGCCCGTTGTCCGCGACGAAAAAATCGAGCCCCGTTTCATGCTCCCCCTAAGCCTGTCCTTCGACCACCGCCTCGTAGACGGCGGCGCCGCCGCCCGCTTCCTCAACGACGTGATCGACCTCCTGCAAAACCCCGGCAAACTCCTGCTGACATCATAAAAATAGAATTAAGTCGTAGGGTTAGGCTGCGATGGGCTCGATAATATGACTTGACAAATATGTCATATAACATAAGATTACAATATGACAAATGTATTTTTGAGTCCGCATGCTCAGCGGCAGATTGATCGACTGCCAAAAGATATCCGCGCAAGGGTCTTAAAGTTAATCAAGCGATTGCAATTCTGGCCCGAAGTAAGC
>JBEKZY010000367.1:0-9334 GCA_049509395.1 Thermoguttaceae bacterium
TTTATCAAGCTGACTGGCAACTATAAAATGGTCTTGGCCGATAGCTTGATCCGCCAGCATTAGCGCTTGCTCGGCGATGTTCTTGTGCTCTGCCGGCTTCTGGGCAGCGGAGGCAAACTTGGCCAGCACTGTCAGCTTCATTATGTTGGCATCGACTTGGAATTTTTCGGCCAATGTGTCAATCGCCCGAAATGCCGTCTGTCCATCGCCTGCCCTGGTAGCAATGTCCTTGATGGACAGTAGCGAAACAAGCTGGTTGGCCGGATTATCCGATGTCTCGTTGACCCCGCCCATCAGCTTCTTGGCCAGGTCTTGCTTCTCCGATTTCACAGGAAACGCCTGCCCGAGTCCGACGTGATCTCCTGACGAATCCTTGGACATCGAGAGTTCCACTCTGGGCTCCGGATGCTGAGCTTCTTGGCGGCCGGCGTCAATATCCGGGATCGGTAATTTGAACGTCGTTTGGCGCTTCTCTTGATCGTTCAAGTAATGTGTCAGCAACACGGCGAATAAGGGAGCAATCAGCGTTGCCAAGATCGACCATCCATTGCCGCTGGAACCCTTATCAGACCTCGCATCATAATTCGGAGAAAGTTCAGCGCCCATGGGCGACCTCCTCGAATCGTCGCCCCCCAATCATTGCCCCCAAGAAATTTAATTATCACGTCGGCCCGAAAAAGGGCAAATCAAATCTTTAGCGGTCAATCTGGCCCGTCCCAACACAGGCCGCTAATTTTATTAGGCATCGCACGTTACCCAGTTTGAAGGCAAAATGGCGATGCTAAGAAATCTAGGCTCTGTTGGAATGTCAAAAATGTCGGCGAACTGCTGCCCACCAATTGCAGGACTCTTGGTTACAAGCAGTGAATGCTGTTCAAGCAGCACAGGTACAGCCTGCTTGACCATTGGCTACCATGTGGGAACAGCGGGTGTGAAACGGGAACGCAGCTAGTTTTGATTGTCAATTTTTTTAATGTTTGCTTGTTGTCCTCTGATGCTGACTGTTTTCGACCGTTTCGGTAAGCTGGCTACGAATTGCTTTGTATTTGCGCCAAGAACGAAACAACTCACTTAAAAAAAGGCATGTTGCCAGACCAGTTGCCATCAGGCACATTGTCAAAGGCTGTTCAGAACCACTACCAGATTTAGAACCGGTCCTAAAGATCATAAAAGCAGGCCAACCTTGCCAAATCCCAAATCCAAGTAATAGGCAAAATGTACCTCCGAACGTAAGTACCATGATAGCATTATGCACAACACGCTTACGAGCACAGAATATCGGATCCTTATTTGAATGTCGTGAGTGCATTTAACTATTCCTTTTTGTAAGAAACAGGCATATGAACGTGGACGCAGCTAGTCTTGACTGTCCAATCCCAACTTTCCATCATAGCAATTGCATCGTAGTGCAAAAACAATTGCCCTCGCGTAAAATCCACTTACATTGACGCCTATTGTACTCTGGTCCACCACCCACTGTCCACCGTCCACTGCCCACTAATTTCCATCCCTTTGCTTTCCCCCAATTTCCGGTTAAAATACTAATATTGACCGTCACAAATCTACTTCCGGAGTTTTTTACAATGCCAATCATTCTGACCGAAACCGCGGCCGCCGAAGTCAAACGCTTCATGGAATCGCAAAAACTGGAACCCACCACCATGCTTCGCATGGGCGTTGCCGGCGGCGGTTGTGCGGGCCTTCAATATACCCTGGGATTCGAAAGCCAATTCGATCCGGCAATCGACGCCAGATATCAGCAGCACGGGATCAATATAGTCACGAAAAAGAAAATGGCCCTGCACCTCGACGGTGCGACCATCGATTTCGTCGACGGCCCCATGGGCCAGGGTTTCGCCATCGAAAATCCCAACGTCCCCCGCACCGGCGGCTGCCCGGGCTGCGGACATCACTGATCATGACTTTGGATATTTAGCCCCCGGTGAATACACCGGGGGCCAGGTTGCGTCATTCCACTTGTATTGTGCTCATAATTCTCTTATTGCAAATTGACAATTGCAAATTTCAAATTGCAAATTGAACAAATAAGAGAATTTGAGCTGTTAGCGATCGGCCACTTTGTACAAGTCGATGATTTCGGCCGGGATGCGTTTTGGCTTGCCGGTTGCATAATCTATAAATGCCCAATTGGTTTCGGCCTTTGCCAGAACTTGCCGGTCGGATTCTCGGAAAATATGATATTGCCTGACAGAAGTGACTTTTTTCATGGATGCAACCCAAGTCCGCACGATGAGCTTATCGCCCGCAAATGCCGGCAGAAGGTATTCGATCGCATGCGAACGAGCAACCCAGCCTGCCCCTAACCGCTTATACTGCTCAGACGACCATCCCAGGGCTTTTGTATGGGCAATGGCAGCCGCTTGCATCCATGCCACGAAAACCACATTGTTGGCATGGCCTTGTTCGTCTATCTCATCTGCCATTACGGTGTGTTGATATTCGAAACACTCGGTCATGGATCTGTGCATTGCAATACTTCTCCCCTCGCCCTTTGGGAGAGGGGAAGGGGGTGAGGGCGAGGCAAAATCCCTCACCCTAACCCTCTCCCAAAGGTAGAGGGTACTTTTAGAATATTGTCCTGAATTATTCTTCCGGAAAAATCATGGCCTCGGCAAATAATTCCTGAAAATCCGGGTCGGTGGAAAGATCGACGTGCTCGGTCCTCCGGGCGATTTCTTCGGCCAGGCCCCGGGCGCGGAGCGAAAGTGCCCCCAGCCGTGCCCCGGCCAGCGATGTGTTGCCGCTGTATCGAATCTTGTGATGTTCGAGCTGCCCGGGCAACAAACCTATTCGTTGTGCATTGCTTCGCCGGATGAAGTTCCCAAATCCGCCGGCAATGTACACCTCCTGCAAGTCCTGTGCTTTGAGTCCCGCGCGTTTCAGCAAGATTCCAATGCCAGAGCGAATCGCCCCGGTGGCCAATTGCAGTTCGCGAAAGTCGCGCTGCGTAAGCACAATCGCCTTGCCGGTGGCCGAATCTTCTTCGGACGCCAGCATAAACGCCACTTTCCCCTCGTTAAGCACAACGCGCTCTATAAGGTCGGGCAAAACGTCATCAGGCAGTTCATCCGGAGTTCGCAGTTTTCCCTGTGGGCTAAGAACTTTGTGCCGCAGCAGTTCGGCGGCAACGTCGATTAGACCCGAACCGCACAGCCCGGCCGGCGGCACATTGCCGATTACATTAATGCGCAGCCGCCCGTCGACAATAACTTTTTCAATGGCCCCGGCGCTGCCTTGCATCCCGCAGGAGATGCGGGCACCTTCGAAGGCCGGCCCGGCGGCCGTTGACGCGGCAGTCAATTTCCCCTTGGCCCAAAGCACGATTTCCCCGTTGGTGCCGATGTCGACGAGCAACGCGGGGCCCGGCTTATTGACCAAATTGGTTGCCAAAATGCCCGCAACCGTATCGCCGCCCACAAATCCGCCGATAATCGGAAACACATAGGCCCGGCCGTCAGGATGGACGTGCAAGCCCAATTCACCCGCGCTATAGGATGTTCCGAAACGCGATGCCGGCGCAAATGGCATTGTGCCCAGCGAGCTGGTGTCCACCCGGCAAAGCAGGTGCTGCATTGTGGTATTTCCGGAAAATGTAAGAACGGAAATTTCATCTCGCTCGATTCCCGCTTGCAAACACAACTCGCCGATCATTTCATTTACCGCCCGGGCGATCGTTTCGTGAAGGATTTGCAAACCTTGGGGATTTTCCCGGGCAAATAAAATTCGCGAGATAACGTCGTCGCCAAAGCGGGTCTGGGGATTTAATCGCGACACAACCGCCCATTCGTTAGTCATATTCGGATCGAGCAGCATTGCCGCCAGAGTAGTGGTGCCGATATCAAAGGCCACGGCAAATTGCCCGGCCAAAGCTATGCCTTGCTCGACACCGATTAACCGATCCTCTGACGTTACAGCCGTTTTTTCAACGCGGACAAGTATTTGATGCTTTGCGGCCACAAGCGAGGTTTCGGGAACGAAAACCGTCATTGGTTGACGAACTTCGGTCTGGCACGCCAGCCGGAATCCCAGGCCGATTTCGACCGGTAAAAAAAATATTTTTTCAATTCGCCCGGCTTCAAGGGACGGATTTTCCAGGCGCATCCGGCATTTGCCGCAAATTCCTTCGCCGCCGCAAGGCGAATCGAGGATAATGCCCGCCTCGGCGGCCGCCTCGATGAGTCGAGTTCCCGCCAGCACGTACACCGTTCTGTCGGCGGGCAAGAAGGTGACAGGCACTTCGGCCTCGCGCATCATGGTTCCTCCGCGACGGTCTTCTGCGACTGCTGGAGCAACTCCACGAACTTGCTCACGGTGGGAGTGAAAACCTTGCGCTGGCGGTGAATGATCCCGATGGGACGCCGCAATTCAGGGGCAATCAGGCGAATTGCAACCAGCGAACCGGCCTTGGTTTCCGCCCGCACCGTCGGTTCCGGCAAAATGCTGATGCCAGCCCCGATTTGCACCGCCTGCTTGATGGTTTCGATATTATCGAATTCCATGACTACCCGCACGCTTACCCCGCGCTGCCGGAACTGGCGTTCGATCTCCTTGCGTATGCTCAAGTCGCGGTCGAAGCCCACGAAATCCTCGCCTTGAAGGTGCTCGGCGGTAACGGCTTTATGACGCGTCAACTGATGCTGCGGCGGACATACCACGACCATCTTTTCCGATCGCAGGGGGATCACGTTCAAATCGGGCGATGCAACGGGATAAGAAACTATGCCCAAGTCGACTATACTTTGTTCGGATGCTGATATTCCAGGCGGACCTTGGCCTTGGGATGGCTGCGCATGAATTCCTGCATGCAACGGCTCATGTCGTGCAGGCCCACCGAATAAATCGCCGCCACTCGCACCAAACCCCCGATTTCCATGCGCAGCGAGCGAACCCGGGCTTCAACCGAATCGTATAGTTCCAAGACCTCGCGAAATCCCTCGAAACAGGCCTGGCCTTCCGGAGTCAGCACGAATGGACGCTTTGAACGGTCGACCAGTTGCACCCCAAAATAACATTCCAAGCGATGCACCGATTGCGTGGCCGCCGATTGGCTCACTTCGTTGGCCGTTGCGCCGCGGGAAAAGCTCTGGTGCTGAACCACATCCAAAAAAATGCGGAGCGTTTCGATGTTCATAATATTATCTTATCATTAGTTTAGCTTATGATCAACCGTGGCATGATAACTATAATTTGTTAAAATTGTATTAGAGGATATTGATCTGAGATATGTAATGAACCTACAAAAACCTACCTCTTTATGGGGGGGCAAAAGAGCTTCCGCAAGGAGATTGCTAGCAGATTTAAATTCCTATAAACCGCACCATCTGCAATAGGGGAATGCGATTAAGTCAATAATCCAAGATCAATCCATTATAAGATTGCCCCACACTGATATCGCTTATATAGTTGTGAAGGGATGTTGTAAGAGCACTCAGGAGGTTTTTTATGGAAGTCGAGATTCGCACTCAAAATCTCCATCTTGATGAAGAGACTCAGTCGCACGTTGAGCGACGGATGAATTTCGCCCTGGAACAATTTAATTCGTGGATCACTCGCGTACAGGTGCACTTGGAAGACGTGAACGGACCGCGCCGGGGCATCGATAAACAGTGCCGAATCCTGGTCAATATAAAAGGCGGCAAAACCATCAAGGTCGAAGACCTGGACGTGGATCTGATCGCCGCGGTGAATCGCGCAGCAGACCGCGTGGGACAAGTCGTCGGCCGCGAAGTCGATCGGCGGAGGGAAAAGAAGGGGTAATGTAAATCTATTTCCGGCGGCATGCCTGATTCCGATTGTTTTTTTCACCTTAGCTGCCGGCACTCCCTATTGCAGATTCATTCTTGATATTTTAGGCTCGCATAAGCAGAAAATATATTGTCGGGCAAGTTAAGCTGAATAGGGATATTGGACATGAAACGCCTATTATTAATTCTGTTAATTGTGGCGATGGGTATTTCTTTACCCTTGATTAACAAGGCGCAAGATACTGCCAAAGGAGTAAGACTCGTCATGTTCCTGCCTAAACCTCTTGACGACGATTGGACCAGGTGGATTGTCGGTGAGTGGGAAGGCTCGGGTGATTCAACCGCCGGAAAAGGTAAGGGAACGTCGAAAATAGAACTGGGTCTGAACGGGCAATTCCTGATTTGCAGCGGCCAGGCCGAATTAACGGAAATAAACGCCGAATACCTCAAGAAGAATATGCAGGCATCGGACGAAGAAATCGAGCGATTTAAAAGTTCACCATACAAAGCGTTGGAAATTTATACGGCCGATAAAAAAAACGGCGATATCGTCGGATACTTGTTTGATAGCTTGCGTTGCATGGCCCAGGGCCGGGGAAAACGGGAAGGAAACAAAGAAACCATCGAGTGGCAGTGGATCAACGGCCAAAAGAGCACGCGCATTACGGAAAAAATCAGCGATGACAAGATGGCTGTCATCGAAAAGACTCCCATGCCCGACGGCAGTACTATGGAAGATAAAGGAGAAATGATCCGGATTAAAAAGGAAGATAAAGGTGCCAGGAACCATTAATTTTTCAGAATTATATCAAATTATTCCTTTACACATCGATAATTGATGCCTGATCTTTATTTGCCTTTATTTGCACGACCAATGGTCGCGGCTTTACATTACGCCGTTTTGCTCATTGTCGTTGCCTGGTTGAGTTTGTTATACAGCGTTTTCAGGCTGATCCCCAGTTCTTCGGCGGCTTTGGGTTTGTTGCCGTTGTGCCGGGCCAGGGCTTCGTGGATGGCCTGAATTTCCATCTCGCGGAGATTGCCGCTTTGGCCGCTCGGCGGACGGCTGATCGGCACCGACATGCAAGAGGAGACGAAACGGTGCGGCAGATGCTCCACGTCGATGGGCAAACTTTCGCACAGGATCATGGCGTGTTCGATCACGTTGGCCAGTTCGCGGACGTTGCCCGGCCATGAGTGCCGGCATAGGGCCTCCAATGCCTCGGGCGTGAAAACTTCGTCATCGGCGGCGATCCTTGCGCCAAAACGCGCGGCCATGTGCCGGGCCAAAAGCGGCACGTCCTCGATATGTTCTCTTAGCGGCGGCAGTTGTATTTCAAACGTATTGATGCGGTACCAAAGATCTTCGCGGAACTCGCCTGCCGCCACCATTTCATCCAGATGCCGGTTGGTGGCCAAGACCACGCGCACGTCGCAGGTGAACGACTCGTTATCGCCCACGCGGCGGATTTCCCCGCTTTCCAGGAATCGCAGCAGTTTGGCTTGCAGCGACTTGGGCAATTCGCCGATCTCGTCCAGAAACAGCGTGCCCCCGTCGGCCAACTCGATAAGTCCGTTGCGATTCTCATCGGCCCCGGTAAAGGCCCCTTTGCGGTGGCCGAACAGTTCGCTTTCGATCAAATTCTCCGGCAGGGCCCCGCAGTTGACAGGCACAAAGGACATGTCCGCGCGCAGACTCCGGTCGTGCACCGCGCGGGCGACCAGTTCCTTGCCCGTGCCTGTCTCACCCAGAATCAGGACTGTGGAGTTGGTCGGGGCAACTTTGGCGATCAGGCGGCCGACTTGTTGCATTTTTTCCGAATCGCCGATCAGATCGGACGATCCTTCCAGGCGTTTGAGGCGCTGCTTGAGTGCCCGGTATTTATTGGTTAGTTCGCGTTTTTCGGCCACGCGCATGAGCATGGACTGAAGATCGACCAGCTTGCAGGGCTTTGTCAGATAATCGAACACGCCCTGCTTTAGCGCGGCAATTGCGGTTTCCAGCGACGATTTGCCGGTAAGGATGACGGCCTCGGTGTCGGGCGAGAGTTGTTTAGCCCGGGCGATTACGTCCATTCCCTTCAGGCCCGGCATGTCCAGATCTACCAGGATGCAATCGTATGTGTTGCGATCCAAAGCGGCGGCGGCCGTCATGCCGTCGGGGCAGACCGTAACCTCGTGTCCCATCCTGGGCAGTTCCAAACGCATCACTTCCTGGAGGGATTTTTCGTCGTCGGCAAACAACAGTTTCAACTTTTTAGGCGGCTTGGCGGCGATGGTCGGTCTCCTTATGTGATTCTTGCTGTGTTTGATGTATCGGCAACTGCACGCGGAACGTGGCGCCTCGGCCCGCGCCCGCGCTAAAGCCCTCGATGCTTCCGCCGTGGTCGGAAACGATGCGGTAACTGATCGACAACCCCAGGCCGGTCCCTTGTCCGCCGCGGCGGCGCGTAAAAAACGGCTCGAAAATGTGCCGAAGCACGTCGGCCTCCATGCCGCAACCATTGTCGACCACGGTCATCTCGGCATAACCATCCTTTGCAGTAATTTCGATTCGCACCGTACCGTCGTCGTCCAGGCTGTCCAGGGCGTTGGTCAACAGGTTGAGCACCACCTGCTTGATTTCCTGCGCGCTAATGAACGCTACCACCGTTTCCCGGCGCATGAATTCGATATGCTTTCGCTGATACTTGCCGATGTGGCCGACCATGTCGATCACGCCTTGGATCAGCTCGCCCAGGTCGGTGTTTTGCCTTCGCACCGGACCGATGCGGGAAAAATCCAACAGTTTTTCCGTTATCTCTTTGCAGCGAAAGGCCTCGGTCTGTATCATCCGCAAATAATTGACTACAATGGTATGCTGTTCGTTGTTCGGCCCAAAGGGGACAGTCCCATTTTCGCCGACCATGCAAGCATGGTGCCCGCGAAAATCGGGACAGTCCCCACGGAAGCGATTTTCCAGCGATTCAGCGCATAGTGCAATGGAAGCTAATGGATTGTTGATTTCGTGAGCTACGCCAGCCGCCAAAAGCCCCACGCTGGCCATCTGCTCCGCGCGGACGACCTGCCTGGTCCGTTCTTGCACCTGGCGATCCAGGTCGTCGCGGATGGCCTGGAATCGGGCCGTCATGCCGTTCATGGCCTCGGCCAGTTCCGACATCTCGTCGTTAGTTGCCAGATAGATGCGATAATCGAAGTCGCCGCCCGCCACGCGCCGCGATCCGGCTACGAGAATCCGCAGCGGCAGGAAAATCCATCGGTAAAACAATCGCATAAATACAGCGAAAAGCAGTAAGGCCATTATTGTTACGGCCCAGGTGCCGTTGATCAACATCCGGTATTGGCCGCGAACCTCGTCGGCAAAACCGTAAAGCTTTTTGTGCAAGTGGCTGGGCAAATCGACGGCAAGCTTCTGAAGATTTTCCAACTCCACATCGAGCCAGCCGACCTTGACCTCATCCAGCATCCAGTCCTCATCGCGGTTGGCTTCATTCACCCGACTCAAAGCATCTTCGATCTTTCCGGCCGTCACACGCTCTTGATCGATGTCGGCCATGCACGAGTCTGCT
>JBEKZY010000368.1:0-4743 GCA_049509395.1 Thermoguttaceae bacterium
ACGGGATTTATAATCTTCAACCGGTCCATGTCCTGGCTTCGATCCAGCGGCGTTTTATACTCGGCCGATTGATCGAGCGGTTTGCTCTCCGGCCAGGCAAGAATCGGAATTGCGAACGTCCAAAATGGCATCAGCAGAAGCTTGATGGCCACGATCTGCCATAGCCAATAACGGACTGTCGGAGAGGATCGCCTTAAATACCAGGCGATCACAGTCGCGAGCCCCACGAGCAACGCCGACTGCCAAAGCACGGCGCCCATTATGCCCAGCCAGCCTTGGGTCCAGCTATTTATAGTCAAGATCGTTTGAAGCATGACTCAGCCTTTTATTGCAAATTGCAAATTGCAAATTTCAAATTGCAAATTGAACAACCATCGTACGTTCCCACGGAGGACCGTGGGAACGAGAAAAATTGAACAACCATTAACAATTACGCAAAACTTTATTTCAATACCTTTTTTATTTCATATGCTATTTATCCGGCGGCTGGCCGATTTTTTGGGCGATCGCACGCAGGGCCTTGAGATCTTTTTCCGAGAGCTTGCCGGATTCGGCAAGGTAAGCGACCAGCGGACCGGGCGACCCGCCCAGCATCCCCTCGACGAATTTGTTGATCAATGCCGGGACCACGCGATTCTCGTCTATTGCCGCGCGGAAGCGGATTGGCGGCTCGCCCGGCGCCCGGGCCAAAAGCCCCTTGGCCTCGAGGCGTTGCAGGGTCTTCAGCACCGTGGTCCGAGCCACCGAACGTTCTTGTATTACCAGGTCGCTGATCTGGCGTTCGGTACAGGGTTGGTGTTGCCAGACAAGTCGCAGGACTTGGATTTCGAACTCGCCCAACGAGGCTATTGGTTTGGCCATGAGAATCCTTCTAATCTTACGGCAGGTGTCGTACACCGGTTATTTTACGACCGCTGCCGTAAGATGTCAATATGGCGATAAAAAATTCCGAGAAAAAAAATTTGTATATTCATGCCACCCGGATGGAGGATGAGTTTTGTAATGCCTTAAAGTTTGAGGCATAAGATGCCGATTCCGGTATTGCCATACCTTGAACTTCGATGTATAAAGCCGCCATGAAAACCAAACGAACCAATCCAGATTTCCTCAACGGCGTCCCGGAACTGCTTATTCTCAGCCTCGTTTCGCGAAGAGCGATGTACGGTTACGAACTGGTCCAGGCCATTCGTCAATCGACCGATAAAATACTCGAATTTGGCGAGGGCTGCGTGTATCCGATCCTGCATCGCCTCGAAGCCGACGGGCTGTTGGGCAGCAAGCGGGAGACGGTAGGAGGCCGAAGCCGAGTGGTCTATCGGATCACTGCGAAAGGCACGAAGCGGCTTTCCAGCACCACAACGGCATGGCAACAGATCGTCCAGGCGATTAACCATGCTTTGCAAGGAGGCGAACATGGCAAACCAGCCTTGGCTCGATGATCTGCACGAGCGGCTTGCACAGCACGCCCTGCCGCAAACCTATATTCGGCGATTTATGGAAGAAGTGTCCGACCATCTTCAAGATATTACGGAGGAGAACATGAGCACGGAAGCTAATGCGTATTCTCGTCTGGGCGAACCGGAGCAAGTGGCCGAAACCGCAATCGCGGCTTACCGGCGACGGAGTTTCTTGGGCCGTCATCCAGCGGCAGCGTTCCTGGTCTTTGGCCTCTCGCCGATTGTGTCTGTGATTCTTGCCGCGATTATTGCGTCTAGCGCGTTAGCAATAGTCTGTCGACTTCGTGAAATTGACGAGAAGGATTTCGGCTCGGCATTGCCCTATCTCATTAGCCTAGTGTGGATCTTGCTTCCTTCGGCCCTCGTCGCCCTTCTTTACTGCGAGCTTGCGCGATGGCTGGGCATCGGCGTGAAATGGCTGTTCATTTCTTGTACGGTATTGGCGACGGTTGGGTTGTTAGGTAACTTTGGAGACATGGGCTTCACAAGTGGCATGGCGCTAGTGCAGTTCCTTGTTCCCCTTGCGGTCGGCTGGTGGTCTGCACGACGGAAACACGAGCAATGCTATCCGGCGACGGCATTCTTCCTCTTTGCCGTGTTGCCGGTCTTGGCGCTCATGGTGATATTCCTGATTGAGGTCGCCGGATTCGCAATGCTCTATGCGACGTGCGGAAGGGTCTCCCTACCCTCTTTGAGCATCGCAATTGACCGGAACGGATGGGAGGCACAGGGGTGGTTGGGCGGGATGCTGTTCTACTTCATTTGTTTGGCGTTGATGATTTCTCCCTGTGGTCTTGTGAGCGCCCTCTACTGCAAGTTTGCAGAGCGGTTCCATGTCAGTAGAAAATGGGCGCTGGTGCCTTTTGTGGTACTGGCAGCAGTGGCAATCCTGCCCGGTTACTACCATCGGAGCATGTGCGCGCCCAATCAACTATACTTGGGGCACGTCGAGCAACTAGGTGAGTTCCTGCTTCCACTCGCCGTTGGCTGGTGGTTCTTGCGCCGGACGCGCGATCAGAGGCAGTTGCAATCGGCATTGCACGGAGGCGAACATGGCAAACCAGCCTTGGCTCGATGATCTGCACGAGCGGCTTGCAAAGCATGCCCTGCCGCAAACGTATATTCGGCGATTTATGGAAGAAGTGTCCGACCATTTTCAAGATATTACGGAGGAGAACATGAGCACGGAAGCTAATGTGTATTCTCGTTTGGGCGAACCGGCGCAAGTGGCCAAGGCGGCCGTCACATCCTATCGGCGTCGTAGTTTTATCGGCCGGCATCCCATGGCGGCATTCTTAGTCTTCGCCGTCTCGCCGGTAGTATCCTTAATCATCCTTTTCCTTACATCCGCTGTTTTAATAGGTTTGATTTAATTTGGCTTAGGCATAACAAACAATCGCCTAAATCAATTTGACATTTTTGGATCGGGTGTAGTAATCTTGGCTTATTCGTTTCTGACGATTGTCATTCCCTCGATCATCGCCTGCATTATTTACTGCCGACTCGCAAGACGATTAAACATCAATCGAAGGTGCATTATTGTGTCCTGTATGATACTGGCCGTATTTGCATCATCGGTCAGTTCTTGGCGCAGATTCGATATACCACCCGGCGAAAATTGTTGGTATTTCGGCGTTGGCTGGGCTGGATTCTGGTGCGGGGGAGGTTGGATTTCTCTGACCCAGAATCTTATCCAACTCATTGTCCCACTCGCAATCGGTTGGTGGTTCATGCGACGCATGCGCGATCAGGAGCGATCCCTTTTCACGACGGGATCCTTTTGTAATGCCGCCTGATCGTCTGCATGAAATGCCCTCACAATGTCATTCCAGTATGCCTGCCGCCGTTTGTTTCCGATGGGCGAGCCACCATGAAACCAGACAAACCAAAATTAACGCCATACCCAGGATGCTGGGCCACAGCCAGCACCACCAGGCCAGGCCGGCGGCGATGCCGACGGCGTATGGCCGGTCTTTGAGAATGATTGCCCACGTGCCGCGGCGCAAGCCCAGGATGAACAAACCGACAACGACCGCCAGGCAAAGAGATGCGGTGATACGCCCTGCCGGCCCGATATGTTCGGCGGGCTTTAACTCGATGCTGATCGATGTCGCCGGACCATCGACGACATATCGGGCGACGTTCCCCGATTCGCCGAGCCACTGCCGCCGGTAATCGGCCGCCTCATTGGTTGCGTTTGATTCCGCCTTCGCTTGCGTCCATACCTTTGCCAGACCGATCCGATTGGCAAACTCGGCCTGGTCCTGATCGACGGTTTCGATTTCCTTAATTAATCTCCGCACTGATTCCGAATCGGGCATCAATGCCAGTTCGCGCTGCAATGCCGATAGGGCGGAGTACAAGTATCGTGATCTGGCCTGATACCAACGCAACGTTTCCTCCGCATCGTCCGACGGCAACAGGTTCTCGGCCGACGCGATGGCCGCAACCGCATCATGGAAACGAATCCACTGCTGGCTATTCAACGTTTTAGTATTGTCCTCTTTCCCGGACTGAAAAATTAGAGGCGGCGGAATGAAAACCGTCCATAAAGTCCGCGCTATCGGCAGATCGCCCAACCCGGGGGCGGTTAAACCGCGGGGACCGCACACAAGCGGATCGGCCAGCACACCCCGATAAACCACTTCAACGCGTTGCGGCAAGCGCTCGGACGCCAAGGGCAATCTCCACTTGCCCGGACCGTTGGGAATTGGCGAAGCGGGTTGCCCGTCTATGGCTGCATAGACCAATTCGCATCTCTCAGGCAGATTTAACGGGCAAAAGGTTTGTCCGCCGGGTTCCAGGTCGAAGATGGTTGTGCCGTGACAGGCGCCGTCGGCCTGCCAAGCCAGTTGCACGTCGGCCAGACGCACCTTGGCCGAGCCCGGCGCCGCTGCCTGCGCGTGAAGCGCCGCTTTAGGCGTTTCGCCGATGATTTCATAGGCGAAATTGTCTTTACCATTCTGCAAAGCAGCTAGCGGGGCGGGCAATTCGGCCGGGCGCAAACCGCGCGTTTCCCAATCCGCCGGTTGCCCTTTAAAATGTCGCGGCAGAACCAGCCAGCGCGAATATTTTTCCGTTTTTGACAGGCGAATCTCCGGCGCGGCGGGCGGCTGGCCAGGCTCGATTTCCAATGCCCCGCCGATGCTGAAACGATATTCGCCCCGCACCGCCGATTTGGGTTGTACAATCAATTGCCTGGTCTCGCCGGGAATTTCCACGACTTTTACCGTCGCCGGCGGATCGATCACGTACGGTTCTTTCCACGATTTGGGCGCCTCGATCC
>JBEKZY010000369.1:0-4736 GCA_049509395.1 Thermoguttaceae bacterium
AAGGAAATTCGCTTTGACAAGAGTTATGTATTGTGCAAAGAAGGGCACTTTGAATTTCCAGTGGGCGAGCCTTCGCCGGGGATATATTTAAAGGTCGAAGCCGAAGGGTATAGGCCGGCCGTGTCGCGGGAATTCAAATCGGACGAAGGCCGGCAGGTTTTTGACTTTAAATTAAAGAAGGGGACAAAAGCCGAACTTGAGGATTACCTGCCTGCCGCGCCGCGCGAGTCAAAAGCGAATGAAAACCGGCAGACCCTCGCCAAAGACAGAAATACCCCGGAGAAAGAAGTAAAAGGAAAAGAAGGCACGGGCCTTGTTCTGCAAAGCGATGGCACGCCGGCCGTTAACGCCATGGTTATGGTTGCCACAAGGCGCGCGCATGCATATCTGGAAAATGGCCGGGGTCATCCCATGAACCCGGCCCCAACTTACCACACTAACGCCCAGGGCCGTTTTACCGTCATGCAGCCGGACCTGGCTGTCAAACCGGACTCGAATTGCCATATTTTCGTGGTTCATGATTCCGGATTCGCGGAGGCGTCGCCTGGGGATTTCGCCACGACCAGGACTATCAAGCTTCAGCCATGGGGCCGATTGGAAGGCACAATGCACGTCGGGCGCGACTTGGCGAAAAACGAACATGTAATGTATGAACCGACTTTTCAAAGAGAAACAAGGCAATATATATTTAGCGGCACCTACGAGACCATTACGGACGATAAAGGACATTTTGTCATGGAGCGAGTCATTCCCGGAAATGGATTTGCCGCTCGCGTGATTGTGGAACCTAGCTCGAATGGAATTGGCAGACACAACACATTTGTCGACAGGACAAATGTTGAGATCGCATCGGGCAAGACCGCGCACGTGGAGATCGGCGGCCGAGGTCGTCCGGTCGCAGGTCGCTTGGACCTCGACAATTCAGCCGTAAAACTAACGGAAAACACATTTGGCTCTATTGAAACCAGGGTGCGTAATGATAATGACCATAGCAGATTTTACACTTTTCGCGTCAATAAGGATGGATCATTCCGAATCGATGACGTAGTGACGGGAGATTACTTGCTGAAGGTCGAGATTAATAAAGATTGGGAAAGGCGAGACAATATAATCATTGCCGGACAATTCGTAAAGATCGGCGAAGCAAGAGCCGCATTTTCCATGCCGGAAATCCCGGAGGGCTACAGTGAAGAGCCGCTCGATTTGGGAACGCTTAAAATAGAATGAACAATCATACCAACGACAAGCATGGATACTTGAGCATGACAAAACTGGGCAGGTCGCCCGCCTCCTCACCCTAACTCTCTCCCAAAGAGAGAGGGGAATTAGCGATAAAGGACTATGTGGATATTCGTGATTTGATATAACATTATCATGCCTACTGTGATTATCGACGGCCGGGAAATCGAACTGCCTAGCGGGGCGCGGCTGAATTGCATTCAGGCGGCCAAGCTGGCGGGGATCGATATTCCGTATTATTGCTGGCATCCGGGCTTGTCGGTGGTGGGCAGTTGCCGGATGTGCCTGGTCGAGGCGGGCGTGCGGGACACGAAGACCGGCAAAATCATTATGCAGCCAAAGCTGGTTCCCGCCTGCAACACCCCGGCCACCGACGGACTGGTGGTGGTGACCAACAGCGAAAAGGTCGTTGCGGCCCGGGCACAGGTCGAGGAAGGGCTGTTGCTGCGGCATCCCATCGACTGCCCGATCTGCGACAAGGCGGGCGAGTGCCTGTTGCAGGATTATCACTTCAAGCACGGGCAGAAGGAGCGGCGGGCCGACCTCGTGCCCTTTACCAGCCGAAGGCGCGACCTGGGCGATATCGCCTTGTTCGTCGATCGCTGCATTCTTTGCACCCGATGCGTGCGATTCACGGCCGAAATCAGCGGCAGCAGGGAATTGATGGTCACCGGGCGAGGGGCACACGAGGAAATCGACGTCGTGCCGGGTTTTCCCCTTCATAATAATCTATCGGGCAACGTGGTCGATCTTTGCCCGGTGGGTGCCCTGGCCGACAAGGATTTTTTATACAAGCAACGCGTATGGTTCATGCGGCAGCACAAGGGCGTTTGCACCGGCTGTGCAACGGGTTGTTCGATCTGGATCGAGGAAAATCAGGATCATATTTACCGGCTGAAGCCGCGGGAAAATCCCGAGGTCAATAAGTGGTGGATGTGCAACGAAGGGCGTTACGGGTACTGGCACGTGCACGATCAACGGCGGCTTGTGCGACCGCTGCGCCGCGAGGGCGACGAATTTGTGGACGTCGATTGGACCGATTTGCCCGGCGAAATTGGGCGGCGGTTCCGCGAGGTTGGGCGGGTGGGGGCGATGATATCGCCCTTCCTGACGGTCGAAGAGGCCTACCTTTTGTGCAAGTTTATTCGCTCGGTAGATGAAAAAGCCCTGCTTGCCATGGGGCCGATCCCCACGGCCGGCGAGGACGAACATTTTCCCAAGGGATTTACGATTTTCGCTGAAAAATGTCCGAACCGCCGCGGCGTCGAGGCGGTGCTGGCACGTATTGCCGGAAAAATCATAGGCTTTGAAGAATTGATAAAATCCGTGGAAGAGGGAGTTACTCAAGGTCTGTGGATTGCAGGCGGATACAAGAGTGAGTGGATCGACGAGGACACTGCCCGGCGTTTGGAGAAGTTGAGATTATTGGTGGTTCAAGATTTGTTCCCTTCGCCCTTGGCCCGGCTGGCTACATACCAACTGCCCGGCGGCGCATTCGCCGAACGGGAAGGGTCGTACGTGAACCGGGCCGACCGGCTGCAAACGGTTCCCTGGGCCATCCGCCCGCCTCTTGGCGTGCGCGTGGAAGGGAGTTTATATTGGGAACTTTCAGGCAACGTGGGTTTGTACAATGCCCGAACCGTGCTGGATGAACTTTCCCGTAATATCATTTATTTTTCCGCAGCCATGGGAGCCATTCCCGAAGTGGGAATTGATTTGAAGGTGAATTTGCTGGCGTGAAAGAATCAGTTCGACGCAGAGCGTCGAGAAAGTGTGTTCCCACGCCGGAGCGTGGGAACAAGAGGAAATTAATAGCCGGCGGCTAACAGCCGCCGGAGATAATTTTACCCATTTTCCGGCGGTCGTTGACCGCCGGCTATTGAAGTTACTTATATAAACCATATGTTGGCGATCACGATTGAAGCCCTGGTGAAAATCGCTTTGCTGATAGGCGGGTTGATGACCGCGGCGGCATATTTTGTGCTGCTGGAGCGATGGATTGCCGCCTGGGTGCAGGATCGGTTGGGGCCGAACAGGGTGGGCATTCCATTGACGAAAATCCGCATGTACGGGCTGGGACAACCTATCGCCGACGGGATGAAATTCATATTCAAGGCGGAATTCACGCCCGGGGATGTCGATAAGCTGATGTATTTTGTGGCCCCGGTGATTATTTTCACGGCGGCTGTCGTTGTATTTGCGGTCATACCGTTTGGCAGCGTGCTTCCGGTCGGGCTTTTTCCCGAAAGTTGGGGCATAAAAGAACCGATTCGCCTGGTTGCCGCCCCGGGCGTGGACGTGGGCATGGTTTACATTTTCGCCATGGGGAGCCTTGCTGTTTACGGCGTGGTGCTGGGCGGATGGGCAAGCAATAACAAGTACAGTTTTCTGGGCGGGCTGAGGAGCAGCGCCCAGTTGATATCTTACGAACTGCCCCTGGGGCTGGGAATCGTGGGCGTGGTGCTTATGACCGGATCGCTGAGGCTAGACGCCATTATCGGGCAACAGGCGCAAAGCGGGGTGTGGAATGTTTTCGCCCAGCCGCTGGGATTCGTGGTCTTTACGGTGGCGGCGTTTGCCGAGGCCGGGCGGCTGCCCTTCGACCTGCCCGAGGCCGAGCAGGAATTGGTGGGCGGATATCACACCGAATATTCCGGCATCAAACTGATGATGTACCTGGTGGCCGATTTTTTGCACATGATCACGGCGTCATTTTTAATTGCGATTCTCTTCCTGGGCGGCTGGCACTTTTGGGGCTTAACCGGGGGCATTAACTCGGCCGGCGGCGACCTGGTAACCTGGCCCGTGGCGATTCTGCGGATCATCGTGCTGCTGGTTAAAGTGATGGGAGTAATCTTGTTTTTCATGCTTGCCCGCTGGAGTTGGCCGCGGTTTCGTTACGATCAATTGATGGACATCGCATGGAAGGCAATGATTCCGTGCGGATTGGCGAACCTGGTGGTTGTTGCAGTTTGGGTGGAATACGGCGAGCGTTTGGGGCAATATGTAGGCTTGCCTTGGATTTTGGGCATGGTCTTTATCGGCTGGATTGTCATTGCAGCGAGTTGGCTCGTTTTTATTCTGTTTGACCCAACCGGGATCGATAACCATCCACGGCGGAGTTTGATCGCGCCGGATAGAGAAGTAGAGGAGATTAAGCAGTAGCCGCAGGCGGCAATGGATGCAGGGGAAAGGATTAAGGATGAAAACAGACGATAAAAACATCCAGTGGATAAAAATGCCCGAGTTGGGCATGTGGGGAAGATCGTATCTACTGCTGTTTTTCCAGGGTTTGACAACAACCTTCCGCCATTTGATTGGCCGTAAGATAACGGTCCAATCGCCGGAGCAAAGGCACAAAATACCCGATCCGATCATTTATCGGGGCGTGCACCGGTTGAACCGCGACGAGCAAGGGCGGGTAAAATGCGTGGCTTGTTTCCTTTGCGCCACGGCATGCCCGGCATATTGCATCGACATTATAGCGGCCGAAAGTC
>JBEKZY010000037.1:0-22813 GCA_049509395.1 Thermoguttaceae bacterium
CGCACAGCAGCGCAGATTAACCAGGTCGGTCGAAATGCTCGAACGACTTCAGGAACAAACACATCCCTCTCGCTTATCCAACGAAAGAGCCGCATAGCATATCCCTTTATGCAAAATCATTTCATTTTCCAATACCGGGCGAAGATATCCGGATGATCGCCAAAACATTGATTTTGTTATATTGCCTTTTGACAGCGGCCCCGGATGCGGGCGGCGGAACCATCACAGGCACTGTGTTGAACTCCACCTCCGGAAAAACACCCATTAGCGGCGCCGAAGTGGTGCTTCGGGCCGAGGTTCACGGCGAATCCGTGATCTGCGGTCAAACGGTCACCGATCGTCAAGGCCGATTTGTTTTTAATAATCTGCCTCAGGGCGAAGAGTATTTTTACATGCCGGGCGCCAATCGCGACGGCGTGTATTTTCCCGGTCAGCGCCTGCAACTGACTCCACAAAGGCCCCTGGCGGATGTGGAGCTTTCAGTATACGATTCCATATCGGCGCCATGCCCGTTGGTGATTCGCCGGCAAGATATTTCCATGCGATTTCAGTCAGGTGCCCTGTCAGTCACCGAGTCGATCATCGTGGATAATCCCACACGGCGATGTTATGTGGGCGCCCGTTTGCAAGACGGCGGCGAGCCGATCACCATGCAACTGTCCATTCCCCCGAACTTCGAACGAATTACTTTTCAGACGGAATTTTTTGGCCGGCGTTTTTTCCTGCTGGGCGACAAACTCGCCACTAGCCTACCGTGGCCTCCCGGTCAGCGCGAATTGCAATTCACGTATATTGTGCCCGTTCAGCAAGGCTTTTATCTTTGGCAGCGCCCGTTGGATTTGCCATGCGAACGATTACGCGTTTCGATCGAGACGCCTAATTCTGCGGACATTTCCTGCAATCTTGACCTTGCCCCTGCGCCGTCTCCAGACAAGGCGGTCTATCTGTCGAGTGGCGCGACTCTTCCTAAAGGACACCTCGTCCGTATCGAGTTGGGCCGTCTGCCTGTCTCTTTCATAGCCTACGCACGCTGGCTGGCCGCGGCATTGCTTCTTATATCATTTTGCATTGGAGGAGGTTTGATATTTAAGCAACTATATTATGGTTCTAAACATCGGCCGCGCATTGATAGGCAAAAAAGTAATATTTTATCGACAAAGACCTTGCGGCGGAACGGGCGAATTAAAAAAGCCGCTTAATATAATTGATCGAAAGCCATTGCCGCGACTCTGGCGTTGGTATAAAGTAAGCTGATTCGATGCTTCGATATCATCTTGTCCATTGAGGATGGATTATTGTGTCAAATACTGAAACGCAAAATAAGCAGCCGGCTCTACATCGAATTGGATTCGTAATATTCCAATGGATCGCTTCACTTCAATTGGCGATCGTGCTGATGGTATTACTGGGTTGCGTTCTGGCTGAGGCGACCTTTTTGGAGAAATCGAAGGGAATGGATTATGTTCAATGGTACGTCTACCACAGTTCGTGGTTCATCGCCTTGTTGTGTTTATTGGCATTGAATATTTTCGCAGCGACATTAATTCGTTATCCATGGGGCTTCTCTCGCATCGGATTTCTCCTTACGCATGTGGGAATTCTTATGATTCTGGCCGGTGCATTACGGACGTTTCTATACGGCATCGAAGGCGTGATTGTCTTTACCGAAGGCGAAACCGTGCGCCAGTACATCATGCCCAAGGAAGACAAGATTGTAGCCGCCCGGCAGAATCGATCCGGTGATCACGGCAACATGGCCAGTGTCTGGACTTTCGTACCCGGCCCGATAGGCTGGACCGAGAATGAGACATTGGATTTGAAATCAGAAAACGGCATTTGGCTGAAAATATTGCGCTATTATCCTTATGCGCAATTAGAGAAGAAATGGTTGCCTGATGAGAGCAAGGCCGGAAATGCGGCGATGGAATTTGCCGTTCTCAGTTCCGACGGCCGGATAATGGATCGAGATTGGCTCAGCGCGGATATAAACGATGCAGTAAGAAAACTCGGCCCGTCCGATTTGTTTCTATTTCAGACGGACGGCAATTATTTCGCGGAGGATTTCAACAATCCGCCGGAAATGCAGTCCGATTCCCATGGCGTTCTTTCCATGTATTACAACGGGCAAAAACGGCAAGTGCCTGTGAAAGAGAACATCGGGGAAAAAATAACGCTGGGTGATGATGGTTTATCAGTGGAAATTGCGGAGTATTTGCCGAACGCTAAACCCAAAGAGGGCGGGAAAACCATCTCCGATGGCGACCAGCCGGAAAATCCGATGCTGAATATTAATATATATGCCACCGGTAAAGATGAGCCGCAACGCCAGATCGCTTTTTCCAGATTTCCCACGTTCAATTTAGACGTCATGCACAAAACGACTTGCCCGGTCAAGTTTTGGTATCACCATCCTTCCGTGCCTTCCAGCATCGAGTTTCTTAATACATCCGATGGAAAATTATATTGCCGGATCGGATCAAAGGGAAAATATAAATCACAGGGCGAAATTAAAGTAGGCGGCCAGGTCGATATCATGGGGCATTTCCAGCTCAAGGTGCTTCAATACATCCCTTCCGCTTTACAGCAAGTGACGTTTATTCCCGTTGATGCAAGCGAATCGGAAGCAGCCGCGCAACAACAGGCGGCCGCTTTGGTTGCAGTTGATGTCGATGGCGCGACCGAGCAGGTTTGGCTGCACAAGGACGACCAGGAATACTCCACGCGCGAAGTCGCCGTGCCCGACGGAGCCGTGGCTTTGCACTTCGGCGAGAAAGAAGTCCCGCTGGAATTTTCACTGAAACTGATAAGATGCATACATGGCCTGAATCCGGGCCGTATGGGCGACGCCTCGTTTGGCAGCGTCGTTCATCTGATCGATCGGGCCGCAAATGTCGATATAGAAGCGGAAATATCCATGAATAAACCTTTGGTCTATGGAAAATATGCCTTCTATCAATCCAATCTCTATGCTCAGCCCGACGGAAAGAATGTATCCCAGCTTAGCGTTGGATGCGATCCGGGCAGATTTTTGAAATATGCGGGCAGCTTTTTGTTATGCGCGGGAGTGTTTATAGTTTTTTACCTCAAAATACCGCGGTTTAAAAATAATCTTGCGGCTGCTTGCGCAATCGTAATATTTGCAGCGGCGTCTGGCGCGTCGGCCGGAGAAACAACCGCTTTCGATTGGGACGCCTGGCGAAATATGCCCGTGTTGGACAACGGACGACACAAACCTTTCGACACTTTGGCAAAAGAAACAGCTCGAACTATATGCAACAGCGGCAGCGTGGCCGATCCGGAATCGGGCGAGAAACTCGATTACATTGCGTTTTATCTGACGACGCTTTTCCAATGGGAAGGCGAAAGCAAAGTGCCCGCCCATCACATGTCCGGCTCGCAAGGTTATTTTTCGATTCATAAGGCGGATAAATGGGACAATGCTCCCTTGTTGCCGGTAAATAATGCCTCATTACGAGAAGCCTTGGGGCTGCCGGCAGGCGAGAAATACATTTCGCCCGTTAAATTATATGAAGCGAATTATCTTGATCCACACACGGGGAAAGAAATACCATTTATTATGCAAGTGCAGAACCTGCAATCGCACCAGGTTCAACGAATGCCGTCGATTGATAAAAAAACCTTGGAACTGGCCGATGCGTTGTGGGTTTACGAGCAATCGCGCATGGGCGAGATGCTGTTCATTGTTCCAATGCCGGGCACGGCCGGCGATGAGTGGATATCGGCCCGCCGGTTGTTGGGCGACAAGTTTGACGATTCCAACGATCCCAAGGGACAAATACGCAAGGCGCAGGAACAATTTATAAAGGCAAAACAGGCCTTTTTGGCGAACAATGCGGCGGATTTCAAATCCGCAACCGAGGCCTTGCTGGCCGTGGCTCACGAAATAGGCGAGCCGACCGGATCTTATCCCACGCAACATATAATCGGAGTCGAGGTGGCTTATAACCGCATTGCGCCATTTCGTTTCGCTTGGATATTTTGCGCGTCGGCCTTCGTTCTCTCGTTATTGGGAATAATCACAGATAAGCGGCTCATATATATCGCGGCCATGACGGTTTTTACCGCGGCTTTGGCCGCCGTCCTCGTTGGTTTTACGATGCGAACCATCGTTTCCGGCCGGGCGCCCGTGACCAATATGTTTGAGTCCGTGGTGTATCTCGGTCTAGGCGCGACCATTTTCGGTTTGTTCTTCGAGTTGTTTTCCAGAAAGGGATTCATTCTTGCGGCGGCGGCGGCGATTGCGACCATAGCCTTGGTGCTGGCCGACAATTGTCCGGTGGTTCTCGATCCGTCGCTGAAACCATTGACGCCCATTTTGAGGAGCAATTACTGGCTGACGATCCATGTAATGACTATCACGCTGAGTTATGCCGCCTTTGCCCTGGCTTTGGGCATTGGTAATATCACACTGGGATATTACTTGGTGGGCGTTAAGAACCGTGAAACTACCGCTTCTTTGGCGAAGTTCATTTACCGCACTCTGAAAGCAGGGTTCTTGCTGCTGATAATAGGCACGATCTTAGGCGCGTTTTGGGCCGATGATTCTTGGGGACGCTTTTGGGGTTGGGATCCCAAGGAAGTCTGGGCTTTGATTACCTTGCTCTTCTATGCCGCTTTGTTGCACGCCCGACGCATCGGCTGGGTGGGAAATTTCGGGATGGCCGTTTGGAGCGTGCTTTGTTTCCTGGTGGTTATAATGGCCTGGTATGGAGTGAACTTCATGCTGGGTGTCGGTTTGCATAGTTACGGCGCGAGCGGCGGCGGGCAGGAATACGTGATCGGGGCTATGATAGCTCAAATGTTCTATGTACTGGCAGCAGTGATTGCAGACGCGCTAAATCCAAACGCCGATCAACAAAGCCTGCCGGTATCCGCTGATTAACAGATCTGTAGGGTGCGTGAAACGCATCGTCTCTTATCAATTCTGGATGTCTTTAACGCACCCTACAGAAAACTCACCGCCGAACCCTGGCGTTGCCCTTCCAGATGCTCCAAATCTGTTCTTCGTCGGCGGGCTGGGCGTAATCGGTCGTAAGCGTCGTGGCCAGCACCCCGGTGGCCCAGGCGAATTGGATCCATTTTTCCGGTTCCCAGCCTTTCAGGATTGCGTAAAGCATGCCGCCCACAAAGCCATCGCCGCCTCCGATGCGGTCGAGCACCGTGATTTCCTGCGGTTGTGCAACGTGCCAGTCGCCGCTCTCCGATATAATTGCGCCCCATAGATGGCGGTTCGTGCTGATGACTTCACGGAGAGTGGTGGCGAAGACCGCGACATGTGGAAAGACCTTCTTTGCTCGATCGATCATGCCCTTGAAATTGTCGATTTTAGACGCGAGATCTTTGCCGCCGGCTTCCGGACCTTCGATGCCCAGACAAAGTTGGAAATCTTCTTCATTGCCCACGAGGATATCGGACATTCCGGCGATCTCGGAAAAGATTTTATGCAGTTCTTTTTCCCGGTTCTTCCAAAACGAGGCGCGATGGTTCAGGTCGAATGAAATCCGCGTGCCGTGTTTTTGGGCGGCCCGGGCAAGTTCCTGGCAGAACGCTCCGGTTTCGGGCGACAGAGCCGCAATCAATCCTGATAGATGCAGAATTTGCACGCCCTCGCGTCCGAAGATCCGCTCCAGGTCGAAATCCTTCACGTTCAAGGTTCGCCCCACCTCGCCGGCCCGATCGTTGTGCACGCGCGGCCCGCGCGTACCGTGCCCGCTGTCGGCGATATTGAATTGGTGCCGAAAGCCCCATGGCCCGCCTTGCTCGACTTCCTTGCCTTCATAGTCGATGTGCCGGCTTGCCAGGTTGTCTTTGATGAACCGGGCGATTGGACTGTCCTTGACAAAGGTAGTCAGCACTTTCACCCGGAGTCCAAGATATGATGCCACGCTGGCCACGTTGGTCTCGGCGCTGGTGGCCTGCATGATAAACGTATCGCTGCAATGCACGGGCTGCCCGTTGACGGGCGTTATGCGAACTCCCATGCTGGTGGGCACGAGCAAAGAATAGGTGTAGTCCTTGCGAAGCTCAAAAGTCATGATAATCTTCCTTTATTGCATTAAAAGGTTCTATTCGTTAGCCGATCAAAGGAAAACTATTTTAACAGATTAATTTATGCCCGCAATCCTCCTGGAATATAAACTTTTACATGATACGTTTCCCCTTTTACCCCTTTCCCTTTTTTCCTCTTTACACGTAAATATTTAATGGTATTTCATGAAATTTATTGTTGCCTGTCAAGAATTTGACATAGAATGCTCAAAACGCCAGGTGCCGCATGTGATGCCGGCAATTGCGGCCGCGCGAAGCTGGCGCATGACGTCGCTTTCATCGCGCCGGGCGTCGAATAGGTCGCGATATAAGGAGATTATTTTGGCGGTTTCTTCGGCGGTGTGGTCCAGGAGTTCTATGCGGAAATGTCGCACGCCGAGATTGGTTAGCCAGGTCCAATACTCGACCAGGCTTTGGGGTTGGGCGTGAAAGACCGTGTTGCGACAGTCGGCATCGACCTGGACGGGATGCTCAAAGCCCTTGCGGTCGCGGAGGCTCGCTTTTTTGGTTAAACACGGCCAACCGCACAGCCGTTTCGCATTTTGATCGGAATATGCGGCGCAATACAGACAATGCGCCGTATGGAACATGGGAACGTGACCGTGCAGAATTACTTCGAGCGTGCAGGGATCGATATGGCGGGCCATATCGGCAAAGGTGCTTCGATTCAGGTCAAAAGCGGCCGTTACACGCCGGGCGCCAAGTTCCAGCAACGTGTCGACCGCAAGATCGTTGGCTGCATTAAGCGAATAATCGGCGATCACGGGAAGCCCTGAGCGATGAAAATAATCAATCGCGGCTAGATGGCGGGCCAAAATTCCGTCTGGTCGTTCGTTTTTGAGATATTCCAACGACGCGGCGCTGTCGGGATGATGGATGCGAGTCGTGGCAAGATAGATTTTCTTTCCGGCGGACTGAACCAAGGAGATCGTGCGGATGTAATCCTCGACTGCGAGAAAATCAACATAAATCGTATCAACGTCCGAGATCGAGGCAGCTTCAACCTGCTCGACGCTCCTGCACAAGACATGCAGAAGCGGTTTCGGGGATGAATCGTTTCGTTCCGCCCCGCGTCGACTGCGAGTCTGATGGCGGAGATGCGGGAATATCGGTTCAGGCGGGAGGAAGATATCAGGCGTTTTTCTTATGGAATCATCCAAGACAGCAACCATCGCTTGACGCATTTGACCAAGCACGCTCAGAGGGATCATGGGACGGCCCTTGATACGGGCGTTGAGATTACGTAATTCGTACGGCGTCCGACCCAAACGCCCGAATTGCTCCCGAAGAAGTTCAACGGTAAGTGGATGCTTGATGGCCTCGGCCAGCGACTCCTCAGAATCCAAGACGCAATTTGCCCCGGAACCAGCCAGAGCTTCGAGATGGAGTTTTTCGCCCGCGGCAGCCCGAACGACCACATCCAAGGGAACGCGGCGCTTGGCAATGGACGTGTCGAACGATTTCCTCAATTCTTTCATCAATCGAGGATCATCTGTGCGATAAATCGACTGACTGGATTGAATCCGTCTTAAATCGAGATCGTTCCGGCCGAAAGCCAACTCGACTTCCGACCCGGCGTCGGCCTGTTCCACCGACCGGCGGTTCAGGAAAATCTCGTAAATCCGGCCGCCTTGTTCGGCGTCTTGATCGTGCGATTCCTCGAACACGACGCCTTGCCCGCGCCGGACGGAGCGGGTCAAGCGGACTGCGACGCGACCGCCGCGCACGGCCGCGACTACGCCGATCGGCACGCCCCGCTTGGCTGTGTTTTTGCCCGGCACAAGCGCATGAGGGCGCGGTCCGTCGATCCAACCTGATGAAAATCCACGCGAAAAAGCGACTTCCAACTCTTCGATGCGCTCAGGTTCCAAGACGAACGGCTTTCCCTCCAAGGCCGCATCCAAAGCCCGGCGATAACAACGAGTGGCCAATGCCACGTACTCCGGTTCCTTCAAACGCCCTTCGATTTTTAAGGCCGTAACCCCGGCGGCCAACAGTTCGGGCAACCGATCCCACAATGCCAAATCGCGTGGGCTGAGCCAGTAGCGTTTGGCATCCTGTATTGTAGCAGGCACACTCCGTGTGCCGTCTCCCGCACGCGGCGAGTTCGGGCTACATTCACAGTCATGTTCGAGCAATTCATAGGCCATGCGGCACGCCTGGGCACATTGGCCTCGATTACCGCTGCGTCCGCCAAGCGCCAAACTCGCGAGACATTGGCCCGAGTAACTGATGCACAGCGCACCGTGTACAAAAATCTCCAGTTCAATCGATGTCGCGCGGCGCAACGCCGCGATTTCGTCCAACGATAGTTCACGCGGCAACACAACGCGCTTCACCCCGTAAGACTCTACCGCCCGGATGCACTCGGTGCTGGATAGGGTCATCTGGGTCGAGGCGTGTATGGGAAAATCCGGACACAGCGCATGAAAAAGCCGCAATAATCCCAGGTCCTGCACGATGAAGGCATCGACGCCCGATTGGATTGCCTCCCGGTCAAGTCCTTCCGCTGCGGCTAATTCCCCGGCAAAGAAGAGCGTTTTGAGAGTCAAGTAACCCTTCACTCCGCGTTGATGGATATAAAACATAAATTCGGGCAGTTCCTCGATGGGAAAATTGACGGCCCGATCCCGGGCGTTTAAACCATTTTGCAGTCCGAAATAAATCGCATCCGCCCCATTTTCCACGGCGGCATGGGCGCAATCCCAACTCCCGGCCGGAGCGATCAATTCACATGGTACGGCCGATGCGGAGGACATAATTTATTTTTGCCTTGCGATAATCACTGTTATGAGAATAAAAAAATGCTATGGAAGCAAGGCGGGCGCTGCGTTCTGATTCGCTTCAATATTAACGACTGCTTCCTTAAGCCCTTCAGCCCGAGCCGATAATCGAATCTTGCCCTGCTCGCCCGTGGATTTAACGATTGCCAAGCACATGCCGCCGAACGCCTTTCGCGTGTTGGCTTTGTAATCCTCATGGCTTGCGGGATTTCCATTGTCTACGCCGATAAGTGCGCCCGAACCTTGGAGGTCGAATGTAATCAGCGAATCGGCATTGGGCACGGTAATGCCCTGCGCATCGACCACCTTGACGGTAAAGTGCGCCACATCGCGGGCGTCGGACCGCAGTGTCGCACGATCGGCCGACATAGCGATTGCCGCCGGTTCGCCCGCCGTGCGAACTTCCTCCGTGCACACGATCTTACCCTCTTTGCTGCCGACGGCCTTTAAAGTGCCCGGCTCATACGGTACGTCCCAAGATAGATGAAGGTCGGCGGTGGTGGAAAAAACCTGCGGCCTGGCATAGCTATTCCATCCGCCCGAGGCCCCCTGGCGAGGGAATTCCAATGCCTTTACGCCGAAACTCTTACCGTTTAAGAACAATTCCACCTGATCGCAATTCGTGTAGCAAAGCACCGTGATAATCTGACCTTCGCGGCCCTTCCAGTTCCAGTGCGGAAATGTATGCAGCATCGGTTTGGTAGTCCATTGGCTTTGATAAAAATAATAACCGTCCTTGGGAAAACCGCACGTATCGAGCACGCCGCTGGATGAAGACTTTCCCGGCCAGCGCGATTCGCCCAGGTAATCGATGCCGGTCCACATGAAATCGCCGATAACGTAATCGTGCACCTTTACGAACTTCCACAACTGTTCTGCGCGAATCATGGCCGAGGCGTATGATCCCCGAGGGCCTCTATCCGTGTTGCCAGAACCCAAATTATAATTGCCTCGCACGCCGCCGACGCAGGTGCTTTCCGAGCCCACCATTGTGCGCTGGGGATAATCGTGCCGGTCGTCGCTATACATAGTTTCCCGGCGCAGATGCCAGCGGTCGGCGTAATTGTAGCCCACGATGTCCAAGAGGTTGAGAAACTCCGGCGTTGTCCCGCCTCCGTCCGCGGCGATGTTGTCGCAGGCCGAGGTAACCGGCCGGGTCGGATCTTCCTTGTGGCACAACTCAACCAAGGGCCGTAGCACCTCGGCGCCGTAGGGGCGAGTTTGTTCAGGAATCTCGTTGCCCACACTCCACATCACGATGCTCGGATGGTTGCGGTCGCGGTGCAGCATGGCCGTTAGGTCCTTGATCGACCATTGGTCGAAATATCGCGAATAATCCTGCGGGGTTTTGGCGATCTTCCACTGGTCAAAAGCCTCGTCCATTACTAAAAAGCCCATGCGGTCGCACAGATCGAGCATTTCAGGGGCCGGGGGATTATGGCTCATACGGATTGCATTGCAGCCCATGGCTTTTAACAACTGCAGTCGCCGTTGCCACACACCCTCGGGCACAGCCGCGCCTACGCAGCCGCCGTCGTGATGGATGCACATACCCTGCATTTTTACATGCTCGCCGTTTAAAAAGAATCCCTTGTCAACGTCGTAGCGGATCTCGCGGACGCCGACGGAAGTCTCATAATCGTCGGCCAGTTTATCCCCGTATTTAACAAGGCTTTTCACGCGGTAAAGATATGGGTCGTCGATCGACCAGAGATGCGGATTTGCGATATCGACTGTTTGATCAAACTCCTGCCGCTCTTTTGCCGGTATGTTTTGTTTAGTCTCGACCGTGGCCGCAAGTCGGTCTTCGGCATCGAAAATTTGGCTGACCAGTGTAGCCTCACGATCCTCGGCATTATCGTTTTCTATATATGTGCGGATTTGCACTGTGGCCGATTGGGTTGAAACTTTCGGCGTGGTTATGTATGTTCCCCAATGCGCCACGTGCAGGGGATCGGTTGCCGTGAGCCATACGTGCCGATAAATGCCCGAACCAGAGTACCAGCGGCTGTTGGGTTGTTTTAAGTTGTCCACGCGGACCGCCAGGACGTTGTTCTTTCCGTCAAAGTTCAACCACGGCGTAAGGTCATAATAAAAACTGCTGTAACCGTATGGGTAGTTGCCGAAGTGTTGGCCGTTGAGCCAAACGTCGCTATTCATATACACGCCGTCGAACTGGACAATCACTTTTTTTCCGCGCATCGATTCTGGCACGGTTAAATGCTTGCGGTACCAGCCCACGCCGGCCGGCAGATATCCGCCGCTGCCGCCGGTTGGATTCGTCTCGCTATAAGGCCCCTCGATGCTCCAATCATGCGGCAAGTCGAGCGACCGCCAAGCGCCGTCGTCGAATTCCGGCATTTGCGCATCGGTTTGCGGATCCTTTGTAAATTTCCAGCCCGAATCTATCGACACCGAGTTGCGGGCAGGCTGGACGCTCTCTGACGCCAAGGCGGTGCAGGACAATATGCCAATAACAAAAAATGCTTTGAACGAGTGTTTCATAAGTAAAAGACTGCCTTACGGAAAACTAGGAATATTTTTAAATATGGAAGTCGTGCATCTTTTCCCAAAGGTCAAACGATAAAAAAGACTCCCGACCCCTTACCCCCCTTCTTCCTTACCCCCCTTACCCACCAAAGCAGTTAGAAAAGTTTGGGATTCAGATCTTACTCCTTTTTCCCTGTCCCCTTCTTCACCCCTTCGCCTGTCGATTTTGCGATGAAGGCACGATATACCTTCTGCATTTGATCCACAAAGTCCTTTTGTTCGGCAGCATTCTTCATTTCATAAATCCGCTTGGCAATGTCCGACATTTTATTTATGTCGTCACGGTCCATGCCAAGCTCCATGGCACTCCGAATCAGAATCGTTGCATTCACGAAGTTCGCAAGTCTATTGAACTCATCATTATTTCCTTGTTCCAAAGCGTCCAACATTGGATCGAGGAGCTTACCCCTGAATTCCACAAACTTGCTCTCACACACAAATGCTTTGAAAATATATTCCATTCGCTGCATTGGAATCGCCTTCTGAGCAGAGTCCTGGGCGGTCTTGACTTGCTGCAAGAGACTTTTCAGAGCATCACCACCCCTCTTTGTCATTCCGAGTTCAAGCGATCCTTGGACTCCAGGGAAATCAAAGTCGTTTTTCCAAAGCTTCCAGGTATCGTTCATCCAGATTTCGTTACGCTCTGGTTCTTTGACAATGGGTTTTTCCGCTTCTTTGCTAAAGGTGGGATCGGATTGGTGTTCCGGTCCTTTGCTGTCAACTTCCATGCCGGTCGAGGAATTTGCCTTCAGGGGAACTGGCGGTTGCTTTCCTATCTCCACCTGGGCAGATGGATGTGTCTGTGCTTTGGCATCCGGTGTTTCCGCTTGCCTACCACACCCAATGGCGCACAAACAAGCAATGACAATGCCTACGGCTACTACTGGCTTTGCAAACATGATTTTGCTCTTCCATTTTTTGTTTCATTCACGTCCACTAAGGGAGACAATGAGTGGTATTATAGCAAGCCCTGGAATGGAGTACATCACCCTGCCCACCAGAACTTGTGAGCTGGTGGGCACCTCAACCCGGATTTAAAAGGAGGGGGATTTAAAAGGTGTTGGGAATCTTTTGTGTGTTTATACTGTGTTTGACGTTCACAGAATAGTTTCGATAGCGTCAATATCTCATCAATTTCACTTTTATCAAAGCGCCATCGGCGGGCAGACGCAAGCCAGAGGTGCTCATGTCGCCGTTGCGCAGACGCGTTGTTTTCCAATCGCCTTTTTCATAAGTGCCTTCTTCAACGAGAAGAAATTGGGCACTTGAAAACTCCGAGCCCATGGGCGGTTTGAAATCCAGGGCGGCGTCGAATCCGGCGATCAGAAATTCGTCAGGCCCAAGTTCGCCGACCAGCACGCGGCCCGTGGGCGGGGACGGTTCCAAGGCGGTAGCGCCGGTGGCTGGCGCGGAACTTCTGGCCGGGGGACGGAAACGGACAAGAATGTCATAGCAGTCGAAATAAAGATTGCGGCCGGGTATCGCGACCTCCTCGACCGCGGCCTGCAGCTTCCCGGCGGACTGCAATTGGGCGATAACTGGCAGGGCCGGTTTCAGCACGCGGAAATTCGCCGCAATCTCGGAAAACTGCGGATTTATCCACAGGCCGGAACTGGAATCAAATCCGTAACACGTAAAACCAATGGCTGAATAATCGGCCAAGGCATAGAAGAAATAGCGGGCAAACGCCTTGCCCCCGCCGGTCTCGACGATAAACAGCGGGTTGTCCGGCCGGCGGTAACGCGAAAGGATCGTGCGGTATATTTCCGACGATTGATGGTAGATGTCCGGCCCGATAAGATCGATGTCCGGCGCACAGGCCTTCCACAGGTCGATCATGTGCGACTGCGGCCCTCCGCTGGGATAACTGTCGCCGGGACGGTCGAACTCGAGGAAGCGGTCGTTTGTGCCATTGCCGCCCATCCACACGTTGACGAACGCCGGAATGGGATAGACTTGCTTGCCAGCCCGGGCCACGGTATTGATGTAAGTGGAAACATAATAGCCCGTGAACATTTCCTCAGCCCGGGGACCAAATACTTCCTTCCACGTGCCCGGATTTTTGTTAAGGGCCCTGACCAATGAATCTGGAACCCGGCCATTGAACAATCGCGTGGCCTCGGGCGAATAATCGCGCACGGAGCCCAGCAGGCCGGACTCGTTCTCGACCTGCATAAGAATCACGGTCTGATCTTTTGCGTCGATTTCATTAAGATGTTTCATAAGTTCGCCGTATGCCCGGCGGTCGGCTTCCAGAGTGGCCTGTCCATGCGGCGAAAGCACGCGGATCGGCCGGCCGCCGTAATCCAGCACCCGCGGAAATCGCTTGGTGTCGGTTCTTATCCAATTAGGCACGTAATCCATTGCGCCGTTTTTATACGTGCCGAACCAAAGCGGAATGGCACGCAAGCCCTGATTGCGCAGCCCGCGAATGACTCGATCGACGCCGCTGAACTCGAATTTGCCTTCCTGCGGTTCGATCTGTTCCCAATATATGGGGAACTCGATAGTGTTTGCATTGAGGGTTTTGAACTTGGGCCAGGCTGCTTCCATGCGATCGGGGAACCCGGTGGGATTCGCCACCTGCCCGCCCAGAATGATGAACGGCTTATTATCAACGATCAGTTGAGTGACCGCGCCCCGTTTTTCAAAATGGGGCAAGTCTGACACAAACGGCGGTTGGGCAATCGATGTCGACGCCATGACCAAGCCGATTAAGCTGGAGCAGAACAGCCTTGGGAGTTTCATACTTTTCTCCTTCGATATGCAAGAAGAACTCTTGGCCCGTTGGGCCGATAGGTTTGTGTTATCATCCCAAACACCAGGGCGTTGCCCTGGCCTGGGAGAACCATCCGGCCTTCGGCCTGATTAATAAATCTATCCTTCGGCCTGATTAATAAATCTATCCTTCAACCTGATTAATAAATTTATATTGGGTAGTAATGTTGTGTGGTATCTCAAACACTTTTTTTATTATAGGGTTATTTTTCTGCAATTATTTTAATCGGTCCCAGCAAGCCCGAGGGAACCGGCCGGATTTGATCCATGTTTTGCGGCTGGAATCGATCGCCGAAGCGGGCATTCAGATCCCTGTAATTGGGCAAGGGATGATTCTTAAAGTCGGCCATGTAGTTAACCGCGAGGTTGGCCACTTCGATGCGGATCTCGTTTTCACCGCTTCTAAGCAAGCCCGTAATATCAAGGCGATACGGCGGGCACCAGACCGATCCCGCCCGCTTGCCGTTTACGTAAACCACAGCCGCCTCGCGCACCGGTGCATTGAGCACCGCCTGCATTCGCGGACCGGGCTTGGTCGGGGCCCGCATGCCCTCGGCGGTATCGGATCGCTGCCCGGGTGGTTCGTAAATATCCTCCGGCATCTCCTGTTTTTCGCCCTCGGCCCGTGTATTGGATTTGGACTGGCCGCTAAATACGATCTGCACGGCGAGACCATCCTTGAGCATATCCGCCGGCACGGAAACCTTTTTCTCATAAACGGCCACGCCCGAGAAGTAGCGGGTCGATTCATTATCCGTCCATGAGGAGAGGTTATCCATCATTACCGGCTTTTTATCCTTGCCAAAAGTAACTTCCCATCCGTGGCTTAAATCGATTGCTTGCGGTGAAGATGTTGCCTGAGCCGTCGGTTTTTGGGCGGGCAAGGCGCGCTTGGTGAATACGATTATTTGAGAAGCGTAGGATTCGAGATCAAGGTTGATTGAAGCGTGGATACTGTCGCAACTGACGACATCAACCGCCTCAACCCGGCCGGTCATCGGATCCCATTTCTCCGGTTGCATTGCTTCAACGCGGAAAGTCGCCTTCACTTTTTTGGCGATGTTGCCCGTGTTGGCCAGGAAGTAGATCTCGCTGGAGTCGGTCTTGCGATGCACAAAGCCTATTTCCGACGCGGCCGGCTCAAAAGTTACGTCAGGCTGCAGGAGCTTGGACAGCACCTTTCCCAACTCTTTATCCGATTCCAGGAATATTCCCGGAGAGTTTTCCCCTTTAAACAGTCGTTGAGCGATATCCTTAACCGTTTTTTGATCTTCATCGGTGGCTTTGAAACCCGGCGCAATGGAAGGGATGCTATGCGTGGCAATCAAGATTCCGCCGCTTTTGGCGAATACCTCCAGCTTGCGGATGGTTGAGGGCGGAATTCGCTCGACGTCGGGCAGTACGACAACCTTATACTTAACGTCGCCGAAAACCAATGCGCCGCCTTCAACCTTGCCGCGCATGTCGAGCAATCCGTCGTCGAAGAAATCGAGATTGTATCCCGATTCGAGTATCTGGCGGATAATATTGCGCCCCAGCCGCCTGGAAATGGCGGTGTTCATGGCCACCCGGCCCGGTACGAAGCTCGCCCATGCGTCGCTATCGGCCAGATAGAGCGCGACGTCATTGGCGGGTTGGCCTTGACGCATTATGTAACTGACTCGCTGTAGATACTTTGCCAGATCCGGCATGATAATCCACCATGGATTGCTTTCACCGAAGACCATAGAAGCGTAGAATCGCCAGCCTGGATACTCGATCTCGGGCGGCGAATAAGGCCAACCATGGCCGATCATCTGATTGACTCCTTGCAGAAAGTGCAGGTCTGCTTCTGCCTTCACGTCTAGCGGAGACGACCGGAATACGGGAGAATGCAGCCAGGTCCAAGTTTCGGAACTGGAAATGGGACGTCCCAGCAGGTGATTGGCCGACGATGCCCAGCGCGTTTCGCGGAAACCTTTCCAGGTGTAGCCTTCGCCTTCGCCAAGGTCGGCAAAAGCATAGCTATAAAGCGTAGCGGGCGGAGTGCCGTAAGCCTGTATGCGGAATTTAGTCCCGCTGCGTTTCGACCATTTCTCAAAGACCGAGATGAAGTAGTCGTTGAAGATTTCGGTCAGCGTCTTGCCCCAATCGTGGCGAATATCCATGGTTTTCGGGCCGATATTGTTGAAAAGCGCCGGGAGATACGGCCTGAGATCGTAGCCCCGGCGACGGTGGAATTCATCCAAAAAGTTGTAGGTCCAGTCTTCGCCGGCCGATTCCAGGCTGTCGCAAAAGACCGCATAGGGCGGATTTGGATCACATGCCTTTACCGCGGGCTCGGCGACTTCCTTGATAAACTTATCGATTACTGCCGGGCTGTAGTGGTCGATCACATAGCCCTCGGCCCCGTATGCCGCACGCTTGACTTTCATCTTTGTCTGGCTTGCGATGAAAAACGTGATCTGATTCCGTCCTTTTAAGTCGCTGGGTATCTGGACCGCACTGTCCCGAATTTCTACTTCTCTGTATGGATTGTCGCCGGGTTGGATATCTTGCATCGGTCCTATAAACGCGGCAAATAGCTTTTCTCCTTCGCCAATTTTCGGCAAGGCAACGCTGGTTTGCCCCTCGGCAATGTCGTTTTTTACGGTATGCAATTGACCGGCGGCTTCGCTAATCGGAAACTGCGGGCCGCCGTAAGGCCAGCCGCTGCCGAGGGTCAAGTCCATGCGCAAACCGAGTTCTTTTGCCTTTTCGGCCGTAAACTTAATCGCGTCGAGGTGCTCCGGCGACAGGAATTTGAAATTTTTGATTCCCGGCTTTTCATCGTCGAGCACAAGCGGATAAGTCGTTTGCACTTCGATGCCGCCGATGCCGCCTTCCTTCATCACCTTCATCTCGCGCTCGAGTTCAGCCTTGTTCACAGACGGCCCGAACCACCACCAACGCACCATGATCCGCGCATCGTCCGGCGGCCGGTCGAAATTTTGTTGAAGCTCATTAATGTCCGCGGCCGACAAATAATTCGCACATAACATTACTGCTATATTTACGATGAAAATGATCGATTTGGAGCAAGCCTTCATGTTATCCTCTTTTTTTTCTGGGGAATGTATCACTTCACCCTGTTAGTTTATCACATTGGTTTCCAAAATTTCAAGCTATAAGATATTGACAAACCTCAATTGCCCTCAGGCTTTACCATTGTGCTATCCGGGCTGGCAGGCATATCGAATGTTTCCACGGGATCAGGGCGGCTCGGGTCGAACGCCGGGACATCGTCGACCAGAAATTTGGCAATGCCCAGCTTGTTGGCTTTAATCCCTTCAACAATGCACTTTGCCAGTTCATAACTGCCGTAGTTGTTGTGGTGGGTAGTGTCTTGAAACGCTTTTTTGACTTTCTCCGGGCCCAGGGCCTCGTAAAAAGACTTGCTCATATCATTCAAATCAATCAGCGGCACATTCTCTTCCTTGGCCGTTTGTCGTACGGCTTGGGGATAATCGCCCAGTGTGTTTTCGATTTTGCCGTCGGCGTCGAATTTCAAGCGATGCATAGGCGTTATGAGCACCGCAGTGGCCCCGTGCTTGCGGGCATCGGCGATGAAAAGCTTCAAGGCGTCCTTGTACGTGGTAAACGCCCCGGCACCGGGACTTTTATCTTTCTGGTCGTTGTGCCCCATTTGGATAAACAGATAATCGCCGGGTTTGATGGCGCTCATTACCTTATCCAGCCGTTTTTCGCCAATGAAGCTTTTCAGCGACTCGCCCGATTCGGCGTGATTGGCGATCGCCAGGCCGGGATTGAAGTACCGCGTAAGCATTTGTCCCCAACTATTCCATGGCTCGCGGGGCTGATCAGTGACCGTGGAATCGCCCGCCAGATAAATCGTTATCGCATCATCCGCCTTGGAAATTTCCAGAGCGCAAACGCAGGGGCGTGGACCGTTGAACTCCAATGTAAGCTTGTCGTCCCAATGCAGAACAAGCGGCGGCCCTTTTTCGCGGGGTTTTAATCTGACTTCCCCGTCGCCTGCGATTTTTGGCGTGCGCACGTTTACCGTGAACGTGCGAGTTGCAAATTTGCCGGGCTCTGTGACTACCTTTTCCAGCATCAAGCGGCGCGATTCGGCTTTGTCGGTGGTATTTGTCGCCTCGGTTTTGTCTCCCAGCGTGACTGTCACATTGTAATTGCCTTCCGGCAGGGCGACCGAAAAGTAAAATGGCTTGTCACTGGTGCAAAAATCGCCGCGAAGGGCGTCATCTCCACCGCGGTCCACCGCCGATACTGTCGATCCAAAGTCGAACCCGTAGCCAACATCCTTGTTGTATTCCGTGGTCGGAAGAACCTGGATGTAACCCGGCTCCACGCGGCCCGAGCCGAAATCGAATTTATATGTAGTTTTATTCGGCTCGGCGTACACTAATAGAGCGCATATAAACATGGCTGTCACAATACAACCAATCATGGCGGTCAAGATAAAGCAAGATCGATTGGTTGCTATCATGGCGATTCCTCAATTAATAACATGATTTTCATTTTGCGAGAGGCGAGGCCACGGGCAAAGACATCTCAGAGGCCGCCGAGTTTTTGGCAGGCGGGATAGTGCTTTCAATGGTGATTGACGAATCGCTCAATATCGGGGCTGAAGCGCTTACGGTGATTTGCCGGCCCTCGCCGGCGCCGGCTTTGACAATAACCATGCATTGTCCTTGGAATGCGCGACGCGGGGAGCTCTGGAATAACGCATGGCTGGATCGGTTGCCGTTGGCAATGGCAGCTATCACGCCCGGACCGGTAATGTTAAAGCTTATTAAATCATTGGCCCGGGGAATGAGCACGCCGTTTTCGTCGGTAACCACGGCCGTAACGCAGCAGACGTCGTCCCAATCGGTCGAAAGTTTATTGTGATCGGCCGCAAGCACAATTTTGGCGGGTTTGCCGGCCGTTTGCAGTTCGTCATTGGCCACAACCTGGCCCTCGTTTCTAGCAATGGCTTTGATGGTTCCAGGTTCAAAATCGACCTTCCAAGTCCGCGGCGCGTCGTCGGCGTTGCGCGGTTTGGATCCCAGCGATTTATCATTTAGCACCAGTTCCACATTGTCGCAATTGCTGTAAACCTCGACGTTTTCCTTGTGCGGATCGGTGTCTTGCGGTGTCCAGTCGCAGAATTGCGTTTGGCGGCGGTTGAGCGGCTCAAATCCGGGATCCGCTGTCGTGGCGCGCGCGGATGCAACCCGGCGGGCAATGCGGACCATCGGTTTTTCACTCCACCAACTCTGTCGCTCGAAGGCCATGGGCTTGGGTTTGCCGTTTATATCCAAAAGGCCGGAACCCGCCACGACTATCGGCCAACCGCGCGACTCTCCCAGATAATCTATCCCGGTCCAAAGAAATTGCCCAGCCTCGGGCGGATTGTCGCGGCAGGTCAGCCAAATCTTGCGGTCATGCCCCTGCTCGGTGCCTATGATCTTGCGAGTGGGCTTTGCCTTATACGCGGCCAGCAGTTCGGCGTCCCGGTAGTTCGTGCCGATCACGTCCAGCATGTCGGCCAGGCCGTTGTCATAATCGTGGCTTACGTTCGGCCGAAACAAGGCCTGCGTGACCGGCCGCGTGGAATCGTTCTCGTGGCAAACATCCACCAGGCCTTTGAGGATGCCTTTGGCCAGTTCCTCTTTTGGCGTGTCGTGAATTTCATTGCCCACGCTGTATAGAATGACGCAGGGGTGGTTGCGGTCGCGGCGGATGGTGTCGCCGACATCAATCTTCGACCATTCATTGAAGAAAAGGTGATAGTCATAGCGATTCTTTCCCACAGTCCAGCAATCAAAAAACTCGTCCATGACCAGCAGTCCCATGCGGTCGCACAGGTCCAGGAATTCGGGAGCCGGTGGATTGTGCGCGGTGCGAATGCCGTTTACTCCGATCTGCTTAAGCGATTCCAGACGCCGTTGCCAAATACCCAGCGGAACCGCAGCGCCCATTGCGCCGCCGTCCTGATGCAGGCAAACGCCCTTGATCTTGAAATTCTTTCCGTTGAGCCAGAAACCCGTGGCCGGCTCAAACTTGAAATCGCGAACGCCAAATGGCACAACCTCATTGTCAATCCAGGCATTGCCCGCGCGAACTTTTACTGCGGCATGATAAAGTATTGGATGATCCAAATCCCAAAGTTGCGGATTTTTGACTGTGATGTCCTGCTTGAAATCCGCGGATTTACCGGCGGGAATGGTTTGAGACGCCGTTTCGACGGTTTGTACGATTTGGTCATCGGGTCCAACTACGCTAAATTGTACGGAGACCTCGCGCGGGGCGTCGGACTGGTTGACCGCCGTTGTTTGCACGCGGACTACCGCCTGGTCCGATTCGATCTTGGGCGTGGTGACGAATGTGCTCCACTGGTCTATGTGTACTGGGTCGGTGGCTACCAGGCGAACGTGGCGATAAATGCCCGCCCCGCTGTACCAACGCGAAGCGGGCTGGGCCGAATTATCTGCCCGTACGGCAAGTATATTGGACTTCTTCTCGCCGAAACTCAGCTTCCCGGTTATGTCGTAGCGGAAACTGACGTAACCGTAGGGACGTTTGCCAAGGTGTTGGCCGTTGATCCACACGTCGCTATTGGCCATCACCCCGTCGAACTCGATGAAAACGCGCCGCTGGGCGAAGTTGGCCGGCAGGGTAAAATGCTTTCGATACCAACCCGCGCCGACAGGCAGGAATCCGCCCGCTCCTCCGGTGGGATTTTTTTCATCAAATGGTCCATCGATGCTCCAGTCGTGCGGCACGCTCAGCGTCCGCCACCCGGTATCATCGAAATCGGGCTTCTCGGCCCCGGGCGCATCGGCCTTAAGAAATCGCCAATCCTGATCGAAGGAAGATGTGATTCGCATCCGCTCAGGAGCGTCGGCTTGCACAACGGCATGGCTTAAGACCCCGGCCAACACTGCAAAAATTACAACCAAGCCGGCAAAACGAAGCATGAGTTCCTCCCGAAGTTTTCTCAAAGTAATCATCGATAATGGGTTTTTACTAACGGGATGGATCTTGCAGTCCTGGTTCAATTTCCCTCGAACAACTGGGGCAGCAAATCCCGCAGATAGACCCGCCAGAGTGTCCATACGTGTCCATAGCCTGGCGTGGTTACCCATTGGTGATTGATACCTCTGGCGCTGAGCAATTCCTCGAACTTCCGGTTTCCTGATAGCAGCTTGTCATCTGCGCCGCAGCCGATCCAGAGAAGCTTGATCTCCTTGTTCGCCTTTTCAGGATCGGTCAATATGGATTGGAAGTCATTTTTGAGGTTTTGGTTCAATATCGCCGAACTGAAAGCCCCCACGTAAGCGAAACGTTGCAGGTTATTCAAGCCGATTGACAATGCCTGATAGCCTCCCATCGATAATCCGGCAATGGCCCGCTGATTGGATTCTTTACCGACGCGGTACTCTCGTTCCACAAGAGGAATGACGTTTTCCAGCAGGTCTTTTTCGAGCATTTCCACGCCAAAAACAGGACCGCCTCGATATTCATTGCCGCCCGGAATGCCAGCACCCCGCGCTGCACCCGGAAACCATCGCACAGTCCTGGTCGAATGGCCGAAAGGCATGACGATAAGGGCCGGCTTGGCTTTGCCTTCCGCAAGCAGGTTATCCATGATGAAATTCGCATAGCCAACCTGCGTCCAGAAACCTTCATCGTCGCCCATGCCGTGCAGCAGGTAAAGCACGGGATAAGGCTTTTCCTCGGAGGCAGTGTATCTGGGAGGCGTGTAAACATTTACATGTCGTACGGTCTTCAGCGCTTTTGAATAATACCAGTGCCCGTGCAATGTCCCGTGCGGCACATCCTGCGCCGCGAAAAAAGCGGGCTTTTCTCCGGGCACATCCACCTGGGTCGCAAACCAAAGAGCGCCGACTCTGACATGAGTATTATTTGGGTCGGGCATCGTCAGCCCGTCCATGATGAAGTTATAGCCGTATGTATTAGGTTCCAGGGGCTCGGTGGTGATCAACCAAACCCCTTTTTCGTCCTTTGTCATTGAAAGTGGCTTAGCGGAAAATTCTCCGCCCACTTGCACTTCCTTGGCATTCGGGGCCAATAGGCGAAATGTCACTGTACGGTCGGCGTGAACCTCCGGCGAAATAATTGGGTTTGCAGGGGGTTGGGCATTAGCAGTGGATGCAATCGCCATAAGAACAAAGAAAGGAAAAAACTTCATGGCCGGCATTCCCTAAAATGCATAACCTGGTTAATAGACATACTTAGGGCCTAGTGGCAGGAATCCATTGTATCTGTGATATGACAGCCGGTCAATTATTCCAAATGTTCAAACTCGGCAATGAATTGTGAGGCTTAGGCACATTTGCAGGCTATCGCATAAATGAACTTTAGTGGATTGCACAAACCATAAATACCCTCACCCTAGCCCTCTCCCAGAGGGAGAGGGAACTGTTGGATTTGACTCTCCCAAAGGATAATAAGCAATTGGTTTCAATTCACTTGAAGGGAGAGGGGACCTTTGGGGTGGGGCTTACAGGTCTTGCGGGCGCCAATATACAATGGTAAATTGATTGTTTTAATTTCTTTAGACCATTGCCAGGAAACGACTTGCCAGCGTAGCTTCAATTGGCAGAGCACCGCATTCGTAACCC
>JBEKZY010000370.1:0-6067 GCA_049509395.1 Thermoguttaceae bacterium
TGTTGACTCAAACCTGGGATGATTCTCGCGAAGCGGCGCCCGATTGCTGGATGCCGTTTAGGGAAACGATCGATTCATACAATCTTGAAGCGCCGGACAGTTTCCTTTCATTTCACACCGAAAGAGCCGTAAAAGAGGCAACGGTCAATAAATCCTTGGATCAAACCCTGTTCCATGTCGATCTGATCGACGGCGTATATGTCGCCACCGATTGGCGCTATGACCCGATCATTAGTTACACCTATCGAAAGGATCAGACCGAAGCGGAACGCGTCGCCCTGTGCGATGCGGAGCGGGCGAAACAATCGGAAGGCGCGGCGGATATGAAAAAACGTCAGGCCGTCATCGAAGGCCGCGTGGGCCAAGCGCCGCCGCCGCTGCCCCGGTCGGGCTGGATAAATAGCGAACCGCTTTCCTGGGAAAAACTGCGCGGCAAGGTTGTAGTGCTGCACTTTGGGGAAGTGAACTGCGGACCGTGTTGGAACGAATTGCCGATCCTTGCGAGATGGCATGATAATTTGTCCAAAAACGACGACATCGTCATAATCGGCATTCATCCGCCCACCGACGATCTTGACGCCGTGCGGAATAAACTGGACAAATTCCAAGCCAAATATCCGGTTTTGATCGATGCCAAACCAACCCAATCCGGCGGCCTGGGCTTGCTGCACGACTGGTTCGGCAATTCCTGGTGGCCGCATACGGTGCTTGTAAACAAGCAAGGACTGATCGCATGCCACGGCAATCTGTTGCTGGGAGAGATTGATGAACAATTGAGAAAATTGGAGGTGGAGGATGCGCCGCCCAAGGCAAGCGAAGACAACGTCCCGGCAAAGCCTTAGCCGCTTTTCTAACCTTCAATAAATGCCGGAGAAACCGCTTGACTCAATGCTAGCATAATGCTATCATTATTATGGAATTACGGAGGTCCTTGATCATGTCGCAAATTCTCGTGCGCGGTTTGGAGTCCAGGATTGTCGAGCGGCTCAAATCCCGGGCGGATAACCATGGCCGATCGCTGGAAAGCGAAGTCCGCTTGATATTGGAGCAAGCCGGGTGTTTCGACGCCGGCGAAGCGCGCAAGGCTTCGCGCCGCTGGCAAAAGTTTTTTTCCGGGCGGAAACTGGCCGACAGCGGCAAACTCCTCCGCGAGGACCGCCGCCGATGAAAAAAATGGTGGTCGATGCCAGCGTGGCGGCAAAATGGTTCTTTCCCGAGGAACATTCCCGGGCCGCCGGGCGACTGCTTTCCAGGCGATTCCAATTGATCGCCCCGGATCTATTGGCCGCCGAATTCGGCAATCTCACCTGGAAGCGAGTCCGCCGCCGTGAAATAACGCCGGTGGACGCCGCCTCGTTAATAAGGGATTTTTTGCGCATGCCTTTGGCGCTCGTTTCTTCCGGCCCATTGTTGCCTGTGGCCCTTGATTTGGCCGTCAATACCGGACGTTCGGTTTACGACTGCCTTTATCTAAGCCTGGCCCTTAATCAGGACGCCGTATTCGTAACCGCTGATAAACGCTTTGCGAACGCCTTGTCCGACTTGCCGCTTGCCAGGCATATACAGTTGATCGGATAAACCGGTGAATTAGCCTGAACTATGATGAATCAAGGGTCTAAGGGAATTAAAAAGAATCCCTGAGCGGCCGGAACGGCATTACTATGCCGCCCCGGCGCTCAGTCAAAGACTCCACCGCGAAGCACTTGCCCTAAGCGATCGACCCAGTAACCGCGTCAAGGCAAGTTTGTGCTCCTACCCAAGGAGGGAAGGGCTGCGCCGGATTCCCGCAAACCCGGCACATCGGCGGAGTCAATCATTGGTTCATTTGTCAGTTCTCACTAAGTTGTCAGCAATCGGCTTTCGGCTATCAGCATGACAATGCGTTGTAACTGACCGCTGATGGCTGATGGCTATTACATTTCATCCTTCATCCTTTGGCAAACGGCTGCACTTCATACAGCCAATCGCTGGCAATTTGGCGATCGTCAGGCGATAAGCTTTCTTCGTCCTCAATTTCCAGGGTCTCATATCCTTTGCCGGCAATCAGCACGCAATCGCCCCGTTGGGCCATCGACAAGGCGCGATGAATTGCCGCGCTGCGATCGGGTATCATCTGGGCATGATTTGGGTTTTCAAAACCGCCGAGCAGATCTTGCATAATCGCCGTCTGCTCTTTGTCCCGCGGATTGCCGCTGGTAATGATGGCCGCGTCGGCGTCTTGTTCAACGGCCCGGCCCAAAAGCGGGCGCTGCGACTCATCGCCGCCGTTTACTGCGCCGAACACGCAAATCAGCCGGCCTTTGATCACGGTTTTCAGGGTTTGCAGGCATCCTGCCAGGGCGTCGGGCGTATGGGCGAAGTCGACAAACACGCTAAACGGCTGGCCGCATTCGATCCGCTCCAGCCGGCCGGGCACGTGTTTTGCCGCCTCCAGGGTGCGAACGATCCGCGGCAAATCGATGCCGTAAGCCAGCCCGACTGCCGTAGCCGTCAGGCAGTTGTAAATATGATGCCGCCCGATCATCTGTGTTTGCACCGGCATGGTGTCGCTGCCGGCAGTGATAAGGAAAGTCTGCTCGCTGGGGAATTGTTCGATGGGCGTGCCCGTGATTTCGGCCGGTGAATCAATGCCGATCGTCAGCGCCGGACCGTCGATCTGCCGTAAATATCCGGCCGAAAGCGGATCGTCAACGTTGATGACCACCAATGCCTCGCCGCGAAGATGATCGAACAAGCGCGAACCGGCCGGCCGGTAGTCTTTGCTTATTGCATGGCCATAAAGATGGTCGCGGATGACGTTTGTCACGCAGGCGGCATCGTAACTTACGCCGGCCACGTGCGATTGTGCCAACGCCCGGTTCGATACATTCATCACCGCGTGCGAACAGCCGTTGCGCACCATGCGGGCAAGCAGCGTCGCCAATCGATCCGCTTGTGGTGTGCCCTCGGCGGAGTTTTCCACTTCTTCGCCGTCAAAATATCCCAGCGTGCTCAACAAACCGACTTTATGTCCCGCATGGGCCAGCACTCCGGCAATCAGGCAACTGGTAGTCGTTTTGCCGTTTCTGCCTGTCACGCCTATAACTTTGAGGTTATCGCTGGGATGACCTGCCAGGGCCTGGCAAATCAGACCAAAGGCCTCTCGGGCATTGGAAACCAGACAAACGGGAATATCCAATTCCGGCAAGGGGCGATCGGAAAGGATGCCGGCGCAGCCTCGGGCGATCGCTTCGGCCAGCGAGTCGTATCCCATGCGAGCGGAGTGCAAAGCCAGGAACAAGTCGCCCGGGCGGAGTTGGTGCAAATCGCAAGCGCAACCGCTGATGCCGATATCGTCGGCCCCGGATATTTGGGCGTCCGGCAGCAGTTTTCGCAGGCTTTCAAGATGTCCCAGACCGGGACAGACTTGCATGATCCGAGGCCTCCTTGCCAAGTAGTCCGCACATTCCATGTGCGCTACGGCACACGGAGTGTGCCGTCTACATTGGGTGTTATCTCTACACTACAAAATGATAAGCGCGATAATTTGGAGAACCGGCATCTTGCCCTGTTCAGTCGCCGGATTGTCTCGATTTTCGGGCTTATGTCAAGGCGGAAATCCGATCATACAATTCTTTGGACTGGACAAAATCGGTATTTTAGGCGAAGATTATTGGCGTCTTACTGCGAAAAATGGGGACTGACTCCGAGCCATATGATACGTTACATGATAAACTGGGGAACAAGCGAGGCGCCTGTCCCCATTTATTCATAACCATGCCTTACAGCGATTTTGATCTGGAAACTCTGGCCCGATACTTGCATCTCACCCCGCAGCAGGTGATAAAGCTGGCGGAGCGCGGTCATCTGCCGGGACGCAAGATCGGCGGCGAATGGAAGTTCGCCAAGCCCGACATCCACCAGTGGTTCGAAAACCGCATCGGACTGTCGGACGAAGAGGAATTGGTCCTGGTGGAAAGCGTGTTGCAGCGGTCCGCGCCTCTGGAAAACGAGGCGGAAATCCGCATTTCCAAACTATTGCCGGTCGAGGCCATTGCCGTCCCCTTATATGCCAGAACGCGCAGTGCAGTGATCGACGGGATGGTTGAACTTGCGGCTGGCACGGGATGGCTGTGGGATCCGAAGGCCATGGCCGACGCCGTCCGTTCCCGCGAAGAAATGCATCCCACGGCCCTGGAAAACGGCGTGGCCCTGATGCACCCACGCCGGCCGATGCCCAAGATACTTGCCCAACCGTTTTTGGCCTTGGGTTGCACATTAAGCGGCATACCCTTTGGCAGCGACTGCCCATTGACCGATGTTTTTTTCCTGATCTGTTCGGCCGACGACCGCGGCCATCTGCATACCCTTGCCCGATTAAGCCGCCTGCTGACAATACCCGGCCTTTTAAACCAATTGCGCCAGGTGCAGGATGCTAAAATGGCCCACCAGTTGATCGTGGAAGCCGAGGAAAGATTGTAGTGGGCGTCAGCTTGCCTTGGCCGAAGCGGTTTGAATCTGTTCCAGCGATCGGCCCAGTTTTTTCCGTGTCTTTTGATCGGGCGATATGGCCGCTTCGTTCGTCAATGCCGCCGGGCTGTTTCGCACCTGTTCCAAAAGGCGGCGGCCGATGTCTTCGCCTTGGGCCGGCGTGCCGATGTCGTTCACGGCGTCCGAGACCCCCAACAGCACTGCCGAACGCACTCCATCGCGTCGGAAGAATAACAGGAGATGGTTTTCCTGTCCAGATGAACTAGGCAGACTGGGATATTGCTAAATAGTGAAAATAGCAAATATGGCAAAACCGGGGGAGTTTTGTGTTTGACGCCGAAAGTATTTACAATATATGCTTTCCCCTGACCTCAAACGGACCTGCAACGGATGACCATCGATCGATCGCATAGATTGGGCCAGGGGAACATCACCCGGTTGCTGGCAACGTTTTCCATCCCGGCCATCGTCGGGCTGCTGGCCCAGGCCCTGTATTACGTGGTCGATCGGATTTTCATCGGCTGGGCCCTGGAATCCGAGGGAATTGCCGGCATCACGGTTTGTTTTCCCTTCATGCTCATCATCATGGCCTTCGCGTTGTTGATCGGGCTTGGGGCCACCGCGCTTATCTCCATCCGTCTGGGCGAACAAAAAAAGGCCGAGGCCGAATTGGTTTTGGGCAATGCCGCGGTGCTGCTGGCTGTGGCATCGATTGTGGTTACCGCCGCCGGTTTGTCGCTCTTGGATCGGCTGCTGATTCTGTTCGGCGCCAGCCAGGTCGTTCTGCCCTACGCCCACGACTATATGCAAATCATCGCCCTGGGCACGGTTTGCCAGATGTTTGGTTACGGGCTGAACGCCGCCATACGCGGCGAGGGAAATCCGCGAATCGCCATGTTCACCCTGCTGATCGGTGTATTGCTGAATGTAATTCTAGCCCCGATCTTCATCTTCGGTTTTGGCTGGGGTATGCGCGGCGCCGGGCTGGCCACCGTGTTCTCGCAAGGGGTTTCCGCCGCTTGGGTGATTGCCTATTTTCTCCGCGGCGGCAGTCTTTTGAAGATCCGCTGGGAAAACTTGCACCTGAAAAAATCGATCTGTTTCCAGATCATGGCCATCGGCTCCTCGCCTTTTGCCATACAAATATCCGCCGCGGTGATGCAAAGTGTTTTGAACCGCCAACTAGACCGGTACGGAGGCGACGAAGCCATCGCGGCCTGGGGCATCATCTGGGCAGTGGTGATGATGTTCTTTATGCCCATGTTCGGCATCAATCAGGGTGCGCAGCCGATTATGGGCTACAACTACGGCGCGGGCGAATTCGCCCGCGTCAAAAAGGCCTTGAAAACCGCCGTGCTGGCGGCCTCGTCCATTGCGGTGCTTGGTTTCGTGGTCATGATGTTGGCCCCCACACAGGTCGTCCGGCTTTTTAACCCCGGCGACGTGCCCTTGCAGGCCTTGACCGTGCATGCCATGCGGATTTGCGTGCTCATGATGCCCCTGGTCGGGTTTCAGGTGGTCAGCACGGGATATTTTATAGCGGTGGGAAAACCCCGCGAGTCGATGCTGGTCAGCCTTTCCCGGCAAATACTGTTCT
>JBEKZY010000371.1:0-4692 GCA_049509395.1 Thermoguttaceae bacterium
AATTACCAACGGCACACGGCGTGTGCCTGCTACAATGGCGCAGAAAATCACATTCGCGACAACTGTTCCGCCTGGCGGCGGAAACGTTCCGCCTGATTTTGCAAGGTTTTTTGTTTCGGCTTGCTTTTACATGTTTTGATGAGCCGGTCGCACTTTTGGGCCAGGGCTAATTTAGTCAGGGCTAATTTTTCGGCAACCTTTTTTTTACTCACAATGTGTCTCCGTTAAAGGTATTGATACGTTTGCTTGTCATAAATGAATCGACCCAATTATAGCAATTTCAATCGAAACGCCAAGGTTTTACCTTATAGTTCGTGGTAGATGGTAGATAGTAGGTGGTTATCAGTTTTCAGCAATCAGTTTTCAGTTAAAAATCCAAAGTTCTGTTTTTAAGCGGCAAATCGCGTAAGTGGTTACAGTTGTTCAATTTGCAATTTGCATTTTTCAATTTGCAATAAAAAGATATGTGCACATAATGCAATCAATCAAATACACAAGGAATCTACATCCTATCCTGAATCTCGAATCCATATTTCATCGTCTAATCGCCGCTCCACCTTGTGGGTGGGTGGATTTCGATTTTTTATGAATTAGAATTGTGTAGAAGGACGCACGATATCCGCTTACCCGCAAAGCGACAAAAAAACGTTGCAAGCGGGAGAGCGAAAGTGCCGATATTCCTGGTGAATATCGATGATGGAATCGAGCCTCTCGCCAGGTATTCCGACGGAGGTGCCAACCCATTAGCGTGAGCTGAGATCCTCGAAGGCTTGTGCAGTAGCACGCGCGATCTTCGCTCGTCTCGCAGCGACGCATCCAGTCGCAATCGGCGAGAGGTTTGATTCTACTATTGCTTTGTTCCGATAAACCGCAGCGAGTCGATAATCTCCCGGTCGGCTTTGCCCAAGCGCTGGGCGTATTTTTCTTCAAACGTGAAGACGCAGGCCATCTGGCGGCCTTGTTGATCGGCAATGTGATAATAGTTCCAAACGATGGGCAGATCGGAAGCCGTCCCGCGCACGACCACCCGCAAGACGCGGCGATTCGCCTTATCGACCGCCTGGCCGGCCTCGACGAATTCCTTGAACTCGTTGCCCAGGGCGTGCTGAATGTCTTCCTGATATTTTTCCAGCGACACAAGTTTATCGGGTTCTCCCGGCTCCAAGGCGGAAATATTGCACTGGGCAATCATTTCGCCCTGTTCAATCCTGCGCAAAACGGCGGCGGCCAGGTCTTTTTGATCGCGATAAACGCGCCAGTTGCGATCGTAGAGTAGTTCCCACCCGCCTTCCTTCGATACGTGCGAGAGGCGGGTCGATTCGGCCGTGGGATCGAGGGCAAGGTCCGTCAAATCGGATTGGTCCAAGCGACTTGTTCCCTCGGCGGGAACGATGAGCACCTGCAACTGGGCCGCCACGTCCAGCCCATCGGAAACCGGGCTGGTCTGCCGCCGCTCCCTGACGACCATGCCCAGCCAATCGATGCGTTTGCGTTTCAAATCGTAACGATAACGGGCCTTGAGTTCGATTGCGGCCGTCACGCCATCGGCCGCGCCCGATACATTGCCTTTCATCTCGAAGCGGGCCACCTCGTCGGTAATCTCCATGAACTCGCATTTGACATCGGTTTGACCCACCTCGTCCAGGCCTAATAGTTGAGCCATCAACTCTTCGGACGGCTGCCATGCATCGCCCGGGGCCACGGGCTTATCGGGCAAAAAACGATCCATCAAAAGGCTGTTGCCCTGCACGTCGACCAACTCCAGTTCCTCTCCTGTCAGGCTTCCGCCGGGACAAAACAATAACGGCTTTTGCGATGAAATACGAACGGCAATTAAACTGCGCTCATGACGAAGAACAGGTTTGAATGCATGCTCGCCGATCTTCTCGGCCGCCTCGGCCTGGTGATAATAACGGAGAGAAGTTGAAAGGTCTTGGGCCTTGGTCGGGACTTGCAGGGTTTTTTCCTCATAGTCCAAATTACATACAACGCTCAATTTTTCCCGATGCTCTTTTTTGTCCACAACGTCGATCACCTCGCCGCCGACCTTCCACTCCACTTTCACGCGGTCGATCTGGCCCGGATTGCGGCTGTTTAAAAATTCGTATTTTGCTTTGTCTGCGCCGAGCGGCTTGGCGCGATCGGGTTTAGATCCTCGCTCGGCTATTTGTAACGATCGCTTTTCCGGCCCGGTCCCATGTTGAGCCAAAGAAACAGCCGTCATGTAGAAAAAAATCACGCAACTAAATATGACAGTAGGCTTCATATCCATGCTTCCTCACCGGGGGCCTGATAATTCATATTAATTTCAAAACAATGATGGGCAGTTTAACGATCCTTGCCGGAATTTCCTATGGAGAAATTTCAACTTGGGCATTGTGCATCGATTAGGAAATCGCATTGATGCCGCTGATGTCTTAAAAACCGTTTCAGAAAACTACCGCGACTAGATTTATCGATGATTTTACAGTCAAATAGTTCTTGAATTTTGGCAGTCTCTTTAATTTAGGAAAGATTCTTCCGCAGGGGAAAAACAAGCATCAGGAAAATACTTATGTTCAAGCATATCTAATCACATATAATTGCAGTTTAAGTCCAATTTAACCGGGTAAGTTGTGAACTTTTTATGACCATAAAACCACTATTAAACGTACATATAATGATTCGCGTTTAGGCCATTATGAGAATCAAGGCAATACATCCGGACAAAGGGATATTTACGACAAGAGGAGTGGGTAATTAAGTATCAGCCGCCCCCGAGAGAGGGGGGCAAGAAAACTATACTTATATGGGGTGAGTAAGTTATGCCCGTTGATTTATAACAGATTAAGCTGTTAAAATTCGGGCATACGAGTATACTAACGGTTGAGGGAGTAACTACTGTCGGCAAAAGATGGCCGGCAGAATGCACTGAAAAGAGTCCCAACCGGCGTAGGATATGCCGGTGTGCTGTGGGGACTCCAAAAAAGGAGCTAGGGCATTATGCACACAAATTACCTTAACCCCGCCATTCGACAATTACGAGATCAACAAGTTCGTTTCGCACCCCGCGATAAAAAAATCGAGCAGGTCGCTCAGGCCGAAAAACTCCTGGGCGAACTCGATCCCAAACGGACCTACACCTACGAGTATGTATGCTACCGGATCACGAGTTTTCGACCGGATTCGTATCCCGATTTGAAGCTCAGCGGCAGGGAAGCCGACCACGACCTGCGGCTTTTTGTGGAAGACGTTTCCGACGCAGCCAACGTGGCGGCCGAATCCATGGGCGAACCGGTATTAACGGTGGAGCGCCTGGCCCAGGAATTCAACGTTTCGACCAAGACGATTTCCCGCTGGCGGCGCCACGGGCTGATCAGCCGGCGATTTGTCATGGACGGTCGCAAGCGGGTAGGGTTCTTGCAGAGTTCGGTGGATCGGTTTGTGGAGCAAAACCAGGAGCGAGTGCGCCGCGGCTCGCAGTTCAGCCAGTTGACCGAAGAGGAGCGGGCGATGATAGTGGAGCGTGCCCGCCGGCTGGCCCGGGCCGGCGCCTGCCCGGCCGACGTCACCAAGCGCCTGGCCGAGAAAATGAACCGCAGCGCCGAAACCATCCGCTACACACTGAAACAATTCGACCGCGACCATCCCGATCTGGCGGTATTCCCGGAAAATCACGGTCCCTTGGGCATGGATACGAAACGGAAGATTTTCCAGCAGTATCACCGCGGCGAATCGGTGGATGATTTGGCCAAGCGATTCTGCCGCACCCGGACCAGCATATACCGTATCATCGCCGAGATGCGTGCCAGGCGGATCATGGAGCTGCCTTTGGACTATATCCCCAACCCGGTTTATATTCGGGTCAAATCGCAAAAGATCGAGCAGCGGTTTTTGGGACCCATGCCTCCCGCCGATCAGGCGGCGAAAAAGCCCCGCTTGCCCAGCGGGCTGCCCCCGTATTTGGCGAGTTTGTACGAAGTGCCGCTGTTAAGCCGCCGGCAAGAGGCCCACCTTTTCCGCAAAATGAACTACCTCAAGTTTAAATCCAGTAAATTGCGGGCGAAACTCGATACGGAACATCCAAAAAGCATTTTGATGGAACACATCGAACGCACTTATGACGAGGCCGTGGCAACCAAGAACCAAATTGTGCGGGCGAACTTGCGCCTGGTGGTGTCGATAGCCAAGCGGCACGTCGGCCCGGCGGAAAATTTCTTCGAGCTGGTAAGCGACGGCAATATGTCGTTGATGCGGGCTGTGGAAAAGTTCGATTTCGCGCGGGGCAACAAATTTAGCACATACGCCAGTTGGGCGATAATGAAGAACTTCGCCCGCACCATTCCCAACGAACACCGCTATCACGACCGTTTCCGCAGCAGCCAGTCGGAGATGTTCGCCACGGCCGAGGACGAACGCACCGACCAGGTCGAGATCGAATCGAGCCAGTTGCAGCGGGAGGCCCAGATCGAGAAGATTCTTGCATGTCTGGACGACCGCGAGCAAAAGATCATCGTCCGCCGCTTCGGCCTGAAGCGCGGCGAAGAACCGCTGACGCTCAAACAGGTGGGCGTGGAATTGGGAGTAACAAAGGAACGAATCCGCCAGATCGAAGCCCGAGCCCTGAGCAAATTGCGAAAAGCGGTCGAAGAAGAAAAAATCGAATTTCCGGGCTAGGGAAAATTACCTGGCAACTGTCACAATTTAATTGAA
>JBEKZY010000372.1:0-4661 GCA_049509395.1 Thermoguttaceae bacterium
TGCGCTCAGCACGATAAAAGCGTTCAAAGCCCATGCTCTTTGCAAAGCACAGGGGTTGCAAACCATGAGCTTGGAGATTTTGAAATTGTTTCGATTACAATAATTACGGATAAAGTATCTCATGACCCGTTCTTTCCCGCCGGCTTGACGTCGGCCTGCTTGGGGGGAATCAGATTCTCTTGGGGATATTTTTCCAGACTTAGTTCCACCCCCCGCGTCCTGAGCGCATGGGCGATGTCATTTTTATAACCCTTGGGAACGCTTTCCAAAGCGTCTTTTAGAGCGTCGAGAGAGGCTTGACCGGGAATGCGTTGGAGCGCGCAACGCGCATCGTCGAGCAATTCCCTGCTTTTGAGCACGGCCGCGATCGGTACAACGCTGGAATCGTCGCCGATTTCCGAGAGCATCCAGAGCACATCGCGGCGGAAGGCATCGGGCCAATCGTCAGTCAACAAAGCCTGGAATTCGTCGAGTATGGCCTTGCGTTGGACTTCGGCGTCGACCCGTCCGAAGTCATGCACGATTTGCCACAAGGCCCTTTTGGCGGCCCGGGCCACTTCCAGATCGCTGTCGCCGGAGGTAGTCACGGCAGCCAGAGGTTTAATGGCCGCCGCCCCCGCCTTTGCGGCGCTGAGCCAACCTTCCGCCCGAACTTTATCGCTCTTGTCCTTGATCTTGGCAATCAAGTTATCGACGGTGAATTCCTCTGACGGCATTGCGATGGATTCCTTACAAATAATAAGGGAAACGTTGTGGCCTGCCCATTAGTCGGCGGGCTTGTTCCTCGCTGGTAATTTCGAACCTTTGATCATCCCAATGTAGTTTTCGCCCCAAAATAAAGGAGAGATTGCCAAGGATGCACAAATTGGCCACGCCCACGCCGGCCTCGACGTTCATGATTGTTTTTGCCCCTGTTCTGATGCCGTTAAGCCAATCTTCGATATGATCGGGAATTTTGCCGATTTCGACGGCAGAAGAAGCTGATTTCCACTGGCGGGCCTTTCGCTCGGCCCAGATGCCCATGTCTCCGCCCCAGGCGACTGCTTCTCCTTTTTCGCCGTGATATATGGCCCCGCAATCCGGCTGAGCGATTGGTGCTTCATCCGGAGTTCGCTCTTCCGGTTTTTGCTCCTCGGATTCGACGCTCTTGTCGTATTGATTCCAGGTGAGCACCCAGTCGGGATTTTTGAAAGTATAAGTGACTTTCATATCCACTGCCGTGTCCCAAAGCCCCTTGGTCGGTACGGTTCCTACGGCTTCAATCGAATCGGGACCGGTTCCATCGGCGCCCAGCCACCACATCGCGCAGCTCATCACGTGGGCGCCGGGATGGCAAATCCTTCCCCCGCCCGACTCCATCATCCAGCGGAACACGCCGTTGGAAAAGCGTGGATTATACGACTGCCTGCGCAACGGGCCGAGCCAAAGGTCCCAATCCAACTCCGGCGGCGGATCTTCGTCGGGCATAGGATTGTCGTCTACCAGGCCGGGCTTGCTCCAACAGGTCACACTTGTCACTTTGCCGATAGCCCCGTCGGCCAGGTAACGGCGCATCAAATACGCCTCGGGCAGCGAACGGCCTTGGGCTCCAATCTGCGTGGCGATTTTGGCCTTGCGGGCAGCTTCGATCATGGCCTTGCCTTCGTCGATCGTCGAACATGCCGGGCTTTCACAGTAGACGTGTTTGCCGCACTCGGCCGCTTGCACGAATTGCACGCCGTGCCAATGGTCGGGCGTGGCAATGATTACGGCGTCGATGTCTTTCTTCTGTAAAATGTAACGATAGTCGCGAAACGCGTCGGCTTTGGGGCCGGCAATTTGCTTGGCTTTGTCCAAGCGTTTTTCGTCCGCGTCGCAAACGGCGACGACGTTCAATTCGCCTTTGCCCATCCGATCGACCAGATTAGCAAGGTGATTCATACCCCGCTCTCCCACGCCAATCAGCGCAATGCTCAGCCGTTGGTTGGCGCCTGACCTTGCCTGTGCGGCCAATACATTTGAAGGAATCAAATACGGCAATACAAGGGCGCTTCCAGCCACTGCGCCGGCGGTCTGTAAAAAAGTGCGCCGAGACACTTCCCGGTTGCCGTACTTCATCTGCCGAGTCTTTTAAAAGGAAAGGTTATTGGGTGGGATAATAATGGGGAGGAAACCAAACGCCGGCTACAAATTGCTGTACAGCAATCTGTAAAACCGGGCATACAATCCGATGATTTTATTATAAATGTCACAACTTTGATTAAATAGGATCTCCATGTCTTATGATGATGGGGATTTAGATAATTATTGACAATAAAATAGGTAATATATCTAAATGTTGTTTAATAATCTTTAATATGGGTAATATACAAAGAATATATAAATATTCTTTTGCCTAACCAGGGAATAAGGGTCGTTTGAATAAACTTCCTATTCAATACAATCCGACATAATCACAAATAGCGCAGGATGGCTTTATATCTCCTTCTATGAATATTAGCTACTGCCTTGCGCCATTTGAAACTTGATTCCTCTGACGTTGAACACAGGAAAAGAGCTCGTGCTTCGGTTGTCGATCCTCATTCCGGTTTTAAACAATCTCAAAAAGCTGGAAGACACTCTGGTTTCGATATTGGAAAACAGGCCGGCGAATTGCCAGATCGTCGTAGTGCTGAACGAGCCCTATGCGGATCCTTACCAATTGCGCGACGAAGTGTGTTTTGTCAAGGCGTCGCGGGATGCTGATTTAATAGATAGTATAAACTACGGACTCGCAAATTGCCGCGCGCCGATAATTCATATTTTGTCTTGTGGCATGGAGGTGAGCCCGGGCTGGACAGACCCGGTCCTGCTTCATTTTGCAGATCCTGCGATTGCCGCGGTTGCTCCCTTGGTCCTTCAACGGCGAGATCGAAACAAAGTGATATCGGCGGGCGTGGGTTATCGGGCGAGCGGAGCGGCCAGGCGTTTAGGCTTTGGCAAGTCGCCGGAACAGGCATCGTTGGAAAAGGAACATTTTTTCGGGGCCGACATTTTGGCTGCATTCTTCCGCCGCTCGGCATGGGATGCGGTAAACGGATTGAATCCTGCCGTCAAAGGCCATCTTGCCGGAGTCGATTTGGCCCTAGCCCTGCATTTTGCCGGTTTTCGCTGCACTAGCGAGCCCAATTGCAGGATGTATGCTGAATTGATTGATGCCCTGGGAGCAGGCCGGCTGGGCGGGGGCCGAGCCGCCGAACGAGTTTTCTGGACCTGGGCTTCCAGAATGGGATGGCTGCAAGCGTTAGCCGGACATGCAGTGTTGATGTTTGAGGAATGTTTGGAAAGCGTGGTTCGGCCGTCTACGCTGTTACGTTTATCCGGCCGTGCCTGGGAGGCGTTGCGGTTTGGGATGCACAAGCGAGCGGAGAGGACAGCTATTAGTCCGACTTCCACATCCGCACACCCCATTGCCCCGCCCCATTTTGCCGCAAAGCAACGCCGCAAGTCGGCTACTTTTGCGGATAAGCAATAGCTAGTATTTCCTTTTCTGTCGCAGCGGCGGTCTATCGTCACAATTTGAAGGTGCGTGAAACGCACCGCCTTCTATTGGTTGTGTTACGTTTCACGCACCCTACCAAAATTTGGATTTCACACTTCCAGCAGGTCGTTTTGTTCCTCGGGCATATCGGCGGTTTTTTCCAGGGGACCGTCCGCGCCGCGGCGGTTGCCCGGATAAAACAATTCCACGGCCGCGTAAAACTGGACCAGTGAAGGAGGATTCGGAATATCGACCGCTTCAGCGGAGAATTTATCGTGCAGTTCATAAACCTGGTGGCGTCCCAAGGGCCAGCGAACGGTCATGATATCGTTGATTTCGTTAAGCAGTTGATACACCCGCGCCCGGGTAAGCCCCATGGTTCTCGCCACTTGGCGCACGCTGGTAATTGGTCCGCGCACGCCCAAGCGGTTTTCGGCCATGGTAACGATTTGTTGCGGGGCGTCGACGCGGATTTGCTCGAGCAAGGGAGCGACGAAATTTTGGAAAATTTCAGCGTTGCTGGGCAAGCCGGGTTTTTGCAGCGATTGACCGACCCACCTTTCAACTCCGTCGATCAACCTCGGCACGACGCGGATGACAAGATGTTCCTGGTTGCCCATGTCGGACACAAGCGTATGCAGATTGTAAAACACTTCGAGGATGGCATTCAGTCGCCGTTTACCGTGAGTTTTCATGGCTTGGATTTCGGCCAGCGTATAACCGATATAATCCGCAAGGGGCGAATTCCAAATTACCTTGGTCATGTTCCGCAAGGTAGAGGCGAAACGGCCGAGCTTTTCCTGTCCCAAACCATGCCGCATCACGCTTCCGCGCCATTGTTCCCATTGGAGTTCGGAGATTGCCGCCTGATCAAATCCTTTATCCGAACATTTTGGATCGCAGGCCGACGAATTTTTCAGTCCGAGGTAAAAATCATTGATTTCGGTGGGCAGTTCGGCGGGATCGGTATTAGCCACCCGGGCAAGCAATTTCACGAAAGATTTCATCTTTTTTTGCCCGATCCCGGGTGTTTGCGCCAATTCTTCAAATGACGCATCGAGCAATTCGCGCAATGCCCGGCTTAAAAAGGCCAAGGGCAATCGGCGATCGGTTGGAAGCGCCCAGTACGCCAAAGGCTTGTCGAGATGCTCTACATAAGTTT
>JBEKZY010000373.1:0-4658 GCA_049509395.1 Thermoguttaceae bacterium
TCGGCGTCGACAAAAACCTTTCCGCTGATAGATGCGGGCAGTATTTCGCCGAAGTCATAGTCTTTTCCGCTGACTCCGCCGGCCAGGGTAATGGCATTGATCAAGTCGGGATTTTGCACCGCCCCGCCTTCCGAGCCGACATTTGCCGCGCCCTCGAGATATCCGGCCGGCTGGGTCTCGGCCAGGCCATAAGTGCCGGGCGCCAAGTTCTCGAATTTGTAATAGCCGTTGATGTCGGTTATCGTGGTCGAGCCGGTTGGATTGCCCTGGGCGTCCAAGAGCGTGACCGTCACGCCGCTGATGCCCGTCTCCGTGGCGCCGAAGAGGCCGTTGTTGTCGGCGTCGTAGTAAACGTAACCGCTAACGGAAGCGGGAAGGTTTTCGCCGAAATTGTTGTTGATGCTGTTGTCGCCGCCTTGAAGACTGATGCTGCTTAGGACGTCAGGATTAGTGGACACGCCGTCCGTTACGCCGCCGACCGTGCCCGGCGCAGAGCCGACGCTATAATACCCATCTGGCTGTGTTTCAACGATGCGATAGGTGTCGGGCAACACGCCGTCGAAGGAATAATGCCCATTGGAATCGGTAGTCGTGGTCTTGCCGGTGGATACATAGTCACCATTCACCAGACTGTAAAGCGTAAGCGTGACTCCGGCAATGCCAGACTCGCCCGAGTCGAACTGGTTGTTCAAATTGCTGTCCACGTACACGTTGCCAGAAATGGTAATCGGCAGCGGAGTTTGCTGGATCGACGCCAGGACGCCGGCGGTGAACACCGGCTCGGGCGGGGCGGCGGGTGGCATGTTCGTGGTGAAAATCGCCGACGAATTGTCGTAGTTGTCATCCGGCAGGTTCAGTCCATAGGCGGCGGTCGGATTGTCATACACATTGCGAAAGAAACCGTCGACAGTGGCCGTCTGATAATGGGGCGCGGTAAAGACTGCCTCGAACGACGTGCCGTCAAAGTCGGCGCCTTCGACGACCCGCTTGGCGTCGCCGCCGGACCATGATTCCATGATGTCGAAGTTGACTTTCAGCACCAGGCGGCCGCTGGATTGGAAATCCTGGCCCACGAATTGGATGTGAAGCAGGGTGGAATCGTTGCTGACTGTAATGACGGGCTGGGTGGTTCCGGACCACTCGAGCACCTGAGGGGGAACTCCGTTCATCGTGCCGCCAATGCTGCTTGGGGCAGTGTGGAAGAACACGTCGCCGACGACCGGATTGCTGACCGTGAACTGCGGATCTCCGCCGGAGATCTTGTGGGTGTCGATATATAGGTCGGTCATCTGCGTTGACTGCCCCCCGCCGTTCCAACTAATGTAAAGCAGACTGCCGACCGAATCGTTGCCGTCGTGCGGCTGGTAGTACGTGGCCCCGACGTTGAGCACCGGCGCGCTGACCGACAACAGTTGCCGCTGTTCCATTTGTTCGATGCGGCACTTGTGCCAGCGCCCGGAACTTAAATTCCGTTTCGACGACCGGGCAGTCTTGATATTATACAACCGTTTAAATGCGCTGCTTAGCAAGCTCACGACAACCTCCATGATCGATTTCATTCGTTGCGGCGGCGATTCCATCCCGCTGCAACAATGTTCCCTTTTTTATTTGTTGGGGCGGCAGTTCAACAGCCGCCCCAACAAGATTCTTTTATCGTTGCGAAATTCCCTCTCGCTTGTTGGTTATTTTCCAGGCGCGGACCGTGGTGTCGAAACTGCCGGAAATCAGTGTTCCGGCTTGCGGATTGTAGGCCAGCGCGGCTATAGTGCCGGTATGACCGAGTAATTGATTCTCCTCGGATTTTGTGGAAAGATTCCAGAGGCGGATCACGTTGTCGGTGTCTCCGGCCGCTAATAGTTTTTCGCCGCAAAACTCCAGGGCCCTGATTTTCCCGGGTCGCTGCGGCAATGCCGTCAAAACTTTGCCGGAAATCGGGTCGAAGATTCTGATCGCTCGATCGTCGCCGGCCGCGGCCAATTGGCTGCCGCCGGGCGAATAGGCCAGGGCCGATATTCGCCGCGTGGAGGCCTGAATCTCCACTGTCGTCGAAGCGCTCGCCGTATTCCACAGGCGGATCGTGCCCGCCCGACCGGCCGCGGCCAGTTGCGCCCCGTCCGGCGAAAACGCCAAGGCCGTCAGATCGCTGCCCGGTCCGTCCAATTCCCTGGGCAACCGGCCGTCGGTTGTGTAGAGCCGGACCTTGTCGTCGAATCCGGACGAGGCCAAGAGCTTCCCATCCGGACTGTAAACCAAGGCGCGGATGGCCTGGGGTTGTTCGGGCAATTCGGCAGGCTGTCCGGCGGTGGTAAGATCCCAGATGCGGATCTGCCGATCGTTGCCTGCCGTGGCCACGGCCTTGCCATCCGGGCGGAAGGTTACCGACTTGATCCAATCGGTGTGGCCCGTGAGCCGGTAGAGCACCGTGCCGTCGTCAAGGTTCCAAATCCGCAATATGTGATCGTCGCCTACCGTGGCCAGCATTTTTCCCGTGCGATCCACGGCCACCCCGGAGATGACCGGAATTTTTTCCACGCTGGGGCTTTTATTCAGTTCGATGATGCGAACCGGAACCTGTCCGGCTGCCGGATCGGCACCCCATGATATACCCACGTAAATGCTATAGGCCACAATAGCCGCAATCGCCGCCCAAAGACGCCATCTTGTCATGTTAATCACCCAAATTGAAATAAATGCCGGTGCGCAGCGCCAAACCCAATCGAGCGCATCACATGCTCTATATCGACATTGGGTGAAGATGACGTTTGGGAACTTTAGTAATAGGCATTTTGATTATGACGAAGACGTAATATGGGCAATATAAGCTATTTAGATAAGCAATTGCGCCGGTCACTTCTTGCATTGCAGAGTTACAGGATCGGAAAGCATCTAAGGTTTTAAATTAAAAAAATATACTTCCGTGAATTAGCTTTCAAACGGCAACTGCATCTTTACCAAAAAAAACTACTTATAATGAAAGGAATCCTCGCTTCAAAAAATTATGCAAATTAACCTCCCCGGCTGTTGATCGAGAAATTCTGATCAACTTTTATCATATAGGCGACCTTATGAGAAATTGCAGTATTTGCATGGCAGGAATCCTGTCGGCGATCGTTATTGTGTTTGATGCGGCCGCTTATAAGTCTTATGGCTCTGCGGAAAATGTCGGCCAGCAGAAACAGGACGCGGCCTTATTCCTGAAAAAAGCCGAGCAAGCCAAGCAGAAGGCCGAGAAAGCGCATCAAGATAAAAAAGCCGGTGAGGAAGAAGCGGCCCAAAAAGAACGGATCGATAGCCTGGCGTCGTATCTCCAGCTAAAGCCGGACGATTTGGACGTGCGGGAAGAATTAGGCATACTGCGCGCGGATCGCGTTCAAGATCCGCAATCATTCAGCCTTGCGTATGGTGAACTTGAAAGAATACTTCGCCATGACCCCAAGCGGAACAAGACCCGCCGTAAACTAATCGAGTTGGCTATGCTTGCCCGGCGTTACGAGGAGGCGCGCAATCATCTTGAGCAATTCTTGTTGAAAGATAAACCCGATGACTCGGAATTGCTGGACCTTTTGGGTCAATGCCAGGAAAAGATGAACGATTTCGATAATGCGATAGGGTCCTATAATAAAGCCATTCAAGGATCGCCCGCTCGGATCGACGCCTATCAACGATTATCAATACTTTTACGCACTCGGATGAATATGCCTAAACAGGCTTTCGATTGCATGCAAAACATGATTAAAAACAATTCCGATTCGGCAAGAGCCTATATCTGTTTGGGAAATTATTGGCAAACCGTCAATTCAAAAGAAGAGGCCAGGAAGGCCGCCGAAAAAGACTTAGATCCCAAGGAAGAGGCCATGAAGGCGGCGGAAAAGGCCTTGGAATTATCCCCGGATGACGAAGATGCGTTGCTGCTGGCTGCCCGCTGCTCTACAGCCTTGAACAAATCGGAGCAGGCCCGCAAATACACCGAGCACAACCTGGAAATCCACAAGGATTCGCCCGTTATATATACCACCTTGGCCGAAATCATGGTGCACTCCGGCGACAAGGAAAAAGCCGTCGAAATCCTCAATCAGGGTCTTAAAGAAACCAAGAATTCCCCCCAGATACTTTGGTACAAGATGAATTTTCTTATCGACCTGAAAAAAATGGATGAGGCCCGCGATGCCATCGGGCAACTGCAAACTACTCAATACCCTAAACCCTTGACGGACTATCTAGAGGCAAGGTTGGCCTTTGCTCAGAAAGACTGGGCGGAAGCGGCCCGCCGTTTTGAAAAAGTCCGCCCCTCATTAACCACCTCATCGAATTTACTGAAGCAGGCGGACTTAAGCCTGGGATATTGCTACGGGCAGTTACACAACGTGGATCAGGAAATCAACGCCTACCAACGCGTGCTGAAAACCGATCCGTTTTCCCTTCCGGCTCGTCAAGGCCTCACGGATGCATTGCTCGCATCGGGCCGGGTGGACGATGCTGTGCAGCAATACTCCTCTATGATGATGACGCAAAAGATGCCTCCCAGCGCGATGCTTTCCTTCGTCAACCTGTTAATCAGGCAAAGAATGCAACGCAGCGCCAACGAGCAAAAATGGGACCAAGTGGAGAAAGTGCTTGACGAGGCGGAAAAAGCCAACCCCGACTCCGAGCAGATCCCT
>JBEKZY010000374.1:0-4594 GCA_049509395.1 Thermoguttaceae bacterium
GTTGTTGGCGTCGATGGAGATTTTGCCGCCTGGAAGTGATACAACGCCTTGACCGCTAAGCGAGCCGAGCGTCACCGTGTATCCGTTCACGTCAAGCGTTGCTCCGCTGGCCACGGTTGTTAGGGCCAAAGTGCTGCCCAGAGCAGAGGCGTTTCCCAACCGCAAAGTGCCTGCGGAAACAGTGGTGCCGCCGCTGTAATTATCGCCCGTTCCCGCGAGTATCACTATGCCGCCGCTACCGCCGCCAACGACTAGACTCCGGATACCGCCGTCAACCAGGTTGCCGGCCACAGTCAGCGTTCCTCCACCGCCGCCTAGCAGGTATATGTTATTAACGGGAGTCAACGTGCCGGTATACGTGACATTGCCGATGGCGCCGAGTGATAAGCCGGCGTAGCCAGCCATGTTGATGTTTCCTTCGTCCTGGATTAAAGCGATAGTGCCGGCGGACGTATTGGCGATCCTTCCACTATATAGCCACCCTGTCGTCCCGCCCACCAGGCTGTAAGGACCAGAGGCCTGCAACGCACCTCCGCTGTTAATGGTGATATTTCCCGAAGCGGGAAGGGAGTTGCCGGCGGCAAATTGAAGCACGCCGCCGTTGATGGTCGTCCCGCCGATGTAACTATTACTGCCGCTAAGAACTACGGTGCCCGAGGTGCTTTTTGTCAAAGTCCCCGCGCCTCCGAGTTTCGCGGTTATTGTTCCATTGCGCAGATCAAATGAGGAACTGCTGAGAACTCCGGTCGTGCTCGAGATAGTGCCATTTTGCAGGGTAATGGAATTGACGACATCGGAGAAACCATCCAAGGCCAAAATGCCGCCGTCTAGTATCACGCTTGAACCATTAGGAATAACATTGCTGTTCCCCAGGGCCAAGGTACCGGCATGGATCCATGTACTGCCCGTGTATGAGTTGGCCGTGTTGCTGAGAGTGAGCGTTCCGGATCCGTCTTTGGCAAGCCCACCGGAATTAAATATTTGACCGCTGAGCGTGGAGTTGCCGTTGCCGTCGATAAGCAATAGATCGCCCGTGTCGGTATCGATCGTGCCGCTAACTGATAATCCGCCCGTGGCGGCGTTCCAGCGTTGCGAGCTTCGCAACACGATGTTACAGTTTAGTATTTGGGTGTCATCGTCGTTATTAACAATGCCGGCCTCGCCGATGCGCAAGCATCCCCCGCTTCCTCCGGGATTGAAAGTGAAAGCATTTGCACCCGCGGCGGATTTGAAAGTTATGCCGGTTACGGTGCGTTGCACGCCGCCGAGATTAATTGAGCGAGAGGCGGTGCTCGAACTTCCGTCAAAGAGCAATGAGGCGCATGTGGTGACTTGCCCGCTGCCGTTCAATGTATCCTCTGTAATAACGCTGGTACCTTCTCCGAGCGACCAGTTTCCGGATGTGCCCCAGTTACCATTGGCCCCGTTCCAGGTGGCGGTGGAGGGAGTAACCACGTAAGGGAGATAACCGGTCTGAGCCATGTACGCTTCAACATAGTTCAACATCAAAGGCAAGGCGGAGTCAACGGCTTGGCCTGGATTGGTATACGGATCTGAAGCCGCATAATGGGCGCCGGCAAGGTATAATTGATGCGTGGAACTGTTATAGTAAAAGGAAGGGCTGCCCGAATCGCCCGTTTCCAGACGAGCCAGATCCGCAGTTGTTGTGTCATAAGTATAATAAAAATATGCCCCGGAATGAGAACTGCCATCGCCTAAAATAATCCCGCTGTTGTAAACATAGGAGATTGTATCTTTGCCGATTCGCGGACCATTGTTGCTCCCATCGCCTTCTCTGCCGTAAACCAATATATTGTTGTAGCCGCTGACGCCATTATAATAATTGCTGTCGTAGGAGCTGGCCGAGTAGCCGAGAAAACGAATGGGATAATAGGTGACGTGGTCGGAAGCCGGAATGGGCGAGGTGAGGACGCCGATTCCCAGATCGCTTGAGGAATTGTCGATGTACCCGGAGAGCGTTTGAACAGTGTAGCTTTTCAGTTGCCCGTCGCTGGAAAGAAATTGCAGCGTGGACCCGGGAGGATAATGATTTGCATAAAGAAAAAACCCCGGACTGAGCAAGGCGACGCTTTGTGTGGGATTAGAACTATTCCACCCCACGCCCGACCAGTCGTAACCTAGTCCTATGAAACTGCTGTTTGTATTGGCAACAGGAGCGGATGGATAGCCTGAGCTGAAGCGGTCGTATTTCGCAGACGTGTAACCGTTGATTTCGATTGCGGATGCCAACGAGGAGAGAAGATAAATTCCAATCAAGCAACCAGCCGCTTTAGCACTTGCCGATTTCCACATGGTTGCCATCTCCGGACGGTGCGAGTCAGGGTGTCTTCGATTAGAGCAGGTCGCAAGTAAATCCTTGCCTCAGCCTTCTATATTTTAATTGAAAACGCCGATTATACAAGGATTTGGGGCAATAACACGTATAATCGGTAAAAAACAAAAAAAGACGGCTGTTTACCAACCGCTGGACCTATTATACCTGTTTTAACCCGCATTTTGAGGTTAACTCATGCGAAAAAAACGAGTTTGAATTCCCCAGGGGCGGTTGTTAACAAACCCGGGATCCATTGGCTGGGACGGGCATGCCAAAAATTCCCGTTAGTCCGATGGGGAAGCTTCAATCCTACGTGCCTTTTTTATCATCTGGCGCAGTGCCCAGTTCCCCGGCGAGGTTTCGCAATTTTTCATAAGCGGGAATTTCCGGGGATTGCAGCATTTCTTTGCTTAGTCCCGCTTTCAAAGCCTGCTGCATGGTCGAGGTCGCGGCATACTTTTGTTTGGCTAAATTAAAGGCTTGTGCCTGATGGAATAATCGGACGGGAGTGGCCGCGTCGGCAACGGCCTCATCCATGTCTTTAAGCGCTTTTTCGGCGTTGCCTTGCGCGATATACACGCATGCCCGGGTATCGAGCATCGAAGCCAGGTGCCCGCTTCTTTCAATCGCTTTGTTGATCAGCGACAGGGCTTCATCGAGTTTTTTCCCTTGCAGGGTGAGCAGCACGGCCAGGTTGTTCATGGCTACGGAGTGCTCCGGGTATTTTTCCAAAATTTGCCTGTAGAAACTTTCGGCTTCCGCGTATCGATCCTGGTTGACGCGGACATCACCCAGGGTTAAGAGGATGCCCGGGTGGTTTTCGAATTTGACTTGTGCATCGGTCAGCACCTTTTCCACCCTTTGCGTTATCTCCTTGGATTTTTTTTCGCCTTGGATGATATTCATGCAGACTTGGCCGACGGTAATAGGCTCGCAATTTTGCCAGGTTTGCTCCAATACGTTTACCGCGTCATCGGTTTGACCTTGGCGGATGAAAAACATTACCAGGTCCATGGATTGTGAAGGATGTTCGTCGACGTATTGCCTGTAGAACATTTCCGCGGTGCGGATATAATGTTCCGCCATCGTCTTCTGGTCGGGCCCTTTCATTCGCTCGGTCATCTGCTCCATGGTTTCCGCCATCATGCGAATGCGTTTGGAACGGTCCGACGGCACTGCATTTTTCATATCGACGAAGGTTTTCATCAACTCAAGGGCTTCGTCGAACTGGTTGCGGCGGACCAGAATCTGGGCTTGGAGAACGACGGCCGCGGCGGTGTTCGAAAAATCTTTTTCCAGCTTATTCAGATACAGTTCGGCGCTGTTTACGTCCCCGTGTTCCAGAAGCGCATTGACATAGATTGCCAGGTAGCGGGGTTCGCTGTCTTGAGACACGATCAAGTCGCGCAGTATTTTGCTGGCATTGACCCATGCGGAGACGTCTTTGTTGTCGGCATCGGTTTTAGAGCCGGTGGACGGATGCGATTGCATTTGTTTTTCGGTGGCCAGATAAAGTATAGCCAGGTTAAACCGGTCTTCCGGCGTGGCTTGTTGCCCATCCATCATTTTATTCAGAATGTCTATTGCTTCGTCCTTGCTGCTTTTTCGCGGGTCTAATGTGTCGAATTTCACAATAATGCGCCGATCTTCAGGAGAATTGCCGGCGGCCGCCAGGTTCTGTTCGATCAACTTTCGCGCAACTTCCATGTTTATTTGCCCGCCTTTGGCCGCGGTTAGCAAGGCCAACTGGCGCCGGGCCCAAAACAAAATGGCGTCGTCTGCTTTCACTTTGCCATCGATGATCAAATGCAGCAGCGCCTCGGCTTCCACGGTCTTTCCTATTCGTTGATAGAAATCGGCCACGCTGCGGATTACCTCCGGATCGTTGGGTTTGGCGGCAAGCGCGAGCCTGTATTGCTCCATCGCCATATCGTTTTTCTCCACGGCTTCGTAGCATTGGGCCAGGGCGACGGGGGCCTTATCGGCGGGGATTTTGCGGCGGGCTTGATCAATAACCTCCTCGGCCGCGCCGGCCTTATCCACCGAACCGAGAAATTCCACCAACGGCACCCATGTCTCCGGCACGTCGCTCTTCAATTCCACGGCTCGGCGCAGGGCCTTTTCCGCCTCGGCCGAAAGGTCCGAAAAATCCTTGTCGCGTTTTTGGGCTTTTGCGCGCCGGGCCGCGATTCCCAAAATCTGGCCCAGCCATAGCTGCTCTTTGTAATCGTCCGATTTTTCGGAGACCACCTGGCGGGC
>JBEKZY010000375.1:0-4588 GCA_049509395.1 Thermoguttaceae bacterium
GTGTGCCTCCTGGTGATCGGCAAGCACGTTCCGCAACTGTCATTTTTGGACATTCTCCTGGGGAATGAACCGGTGTTCGAGCCCAAGAGGCGGGTCTATCAGAGGCTTCTGGCCGGAGATCAAGAAGAGGCTGCCGAATTGGTCGACGATGAAGTCGAGAACAGGCCGCTGGTCGAGGTCTACGACACGCTGCTCATCCCGGCGCTGGCCTTGGCCGAAACCGACCGTCGTCGCGGCGAACTGGACGAGGGCAGGCACAAGTTCATTTTGCAGAGCCTGAAGGAGATGATTCACGAAAGGGGCGAGGGCCGGCAGGAAGCGCAGGCGAAAGATAGCATCGACGACGGCATCAAGCCGCGGCCGTGCATCCTCTGCCTGCCCGCTCGCGACGAGGCCGATGAAATTGCCGGGATGATGCTGGCACAATTGTTGGGGACGGGCGAATGCCTTGTGCAGTCGGTCTCGTTTACGGCCGCGGCCGGCGATCTGGTTGATTTTGTGGAGAGACGCAAACCCGACGTGGTGTGCATTTCCGCCACGCCACCCGCCGCCGTGATGCATGCTCGCCACCTGTGCAAGCACGTTCGCGGTCGATTTCCCGAAGTGCCCGTGGTTGTGGGATTGTGGAACGCACAAGGCGATCTGAGCAAGGCTAAAACTCGCATCGGCGGAGGGTCCACAACGCACGTCGTTGCTATGTTGGCGGAGGCGCAAGAACAGGTTCGCCTGCTGATCGAGCCGCTTTTGCCGCCGCCCGAGAAGCAAGTGCAGCCGGATATCGGTCCACGGGTTGTGGAGGGAGCTTAGCAGTTGCTTTCCCCTGATCTGCGACGTATAATTAGAAACGTTGGGTGGAGCGGTAGTGAACTTGAATAAGGCTCCGCCAAGATGTTGATTTGAAGTCGTCGGACGACTAGATAAAGAGCAACCCGGCCTTAACGGGAGGCTCGTTGACGAGTAAGCCGACGTGGTCTAACGCCTTTGGGTGTTCAGCCACGTCGGCTTTTTTGTTTTTAAGGTCGGTCCAAACGCCGCAGCCCCTGATGTACGCGAACAAGGTTGCAACATTTTTAAGGAGCACAAATGGAAATCTTCGCACAAACTGTTTTACCACTGGCGGCTGCCGGATATGCCTTCGTGTACTTGCTGGCCGGAGGAGGTATTTTTGGGGCAATCGTAATCTACTTCATTGCGAAGATGCTCGGAAAGTAACGTAACTTGCAATGCCGTAGGGCGAGTTAGGCCGGAAAAAGTGCCGTCCTTTGTAGGAAAGGTGAAAGATCATGAACGAAGCGAACAAGTCAGTCAGGGAAGCGGCGATGGACTTGGTTGTAGAGATTCTTGGCGCCATTGGAATCGAACCGCAAGAGATGGATTCGCAGTTTAGCGAGGGGGCCGCAGGGTCCGCCATCGAACTGCGGTTGACCCAGTTTGCCGGGGCCATTTTAGAACAAGCGAAGCCGAGAAGCCAACACCCAACCCGCTCCCCCTAGTGCTTGGGGACGTCGGCTAGACCAAACGCCCGTGGAAAAACACAAAACTAATCACAACGAATGATGATGTATGCAGTATCCACGCAAATCCAGGCGTAGCAAGTATGCGAAAGTTTGAACACGTCAGCATATGCCTGCCAATACTAAAATTTGGCAAAAAACAAGCTTAGGAAGTGACTCATGAATACCATATATCCTCTATTCGTCTCGACCTATCCGCCGGAAGCGTGCGGACTGGCAACGTTTACCCGTGATTCGGCTGATGCAGTGGACATAGCTGCGCCGGAGCCAATATCCTCGGTGGCGGCCATCCAGAAAACGCGATCACTTCACTTCGACGACCCTCGAGTGGCCCACGTTATCGACAATAGCCGCCCGGGAGCTTACCGCCTGGCCGCGGAGGTGGTCAATGACGGCCCGTGCGACGTGGTGAGCTTGCAGCACGAATTCGGCCTCTATCCCGGCAATTGGGGATCTGAGGTGTTAAACTTTGTGCGTGAATGCCGCAAGCCCATCGTCACCACGTTCCACACGCTCTTGACCGAGCCAACCCTGGTGCCACGGCGCATCATCCAAAACTTGGCGGCCCGCAGCCAAGGCATCATCGTCATGACAAAAGTCGCGGCAAGGTTGTTGGAGAGGGTCTACCATGTGCCCGGGGTGAAGGTGCGGGTGATTCCTCATGGAGTGCCGGAGGTTCCTTATCAGCGTGACGCCACGCACAAAACACGATTGGGGTTCGCCGGCCGGCAGGTTATATGCACTTTCGGACTGATCAATCGAGGCAAGGGACTGGAACACATGATCAAGGCCATGCCCCGGATCGTCGCCACTTGTCCCGAGGCCATTTATCTGATCGTGGGCGCCACCCATCCGCAGGTCAAGCTTCAGGAGGGTGAAGTCTACAGGGAGAGCCTGGTCGAGATGGCCGAAGCGCTGGGTGTTGGCTCGCATGTGCGTTTTGTAAACAAGTATCTCAGCCTTGCCGACCTACTGGAGCACTTGCAGGCCTGCGATGTGTACGTCACTCCTTATCCGGGGAAGGATCAGATTGCCAGCGGTACGTTGGCGTATGCAATGGCGGCGGGCGGGGCGGTGGTTAGCACGCCTTACCTCTACGCTGAAGAAGTTCTGGCCAACGGGCGGGGCTTGCTCGTCCCATTTGGCCAGAGCGACGCCATGGCGGAGGCGACATTGCGATTCCTCACGGACATTGCGTTCCAGGTTGAAACTCGGCGCAAAGCGTATCAGTACGCGAAGCCCATGTTCTGGTCGAATGTGGGCCGGGAGTATTTGGAGTTTTTCGACCAGGTTGCGTCGGAAAACGAAACAAGTCGGCAGCCACCTTATCGCAAGGCTGTTCCCGTGCAGAGTAATCGGCGCATACCCAGTGAACTTGTATCGGGAGGCCGATAATGTGCGTCAGTGACGGGATCGCCTTGAACCACCTGGACCACATGAATGACTCGGCCGGGTTGATCCAACATGCCATTTACAGCATTCCCCGGCGCGAAAGTGGTTAAGCTGCCACAAGAAACTAATGATGCCAAATGTGTAAGAAAAAAGTCCTATTGCCTTTCCCGCTAAGCGGCTTAGAATTGTAGCGGTCGATGAGTCGCGGCACAATGAATCGCGGCTTTGCCAGTGAAGTTGTCGGATGACTAAATAAAGAGCAACTCGGCGGTGCCTGGTGGCTCGTTGACGAGTAAGCCGACGTGGTTTAACACTTTATAGTGTTACGCCACGTCGGCTTTTTTTTGCTTGCCTGCGTCGGCGAGCATATAAGAGCGGATCGTCCGCAAAACGAGTTTCGAACCTAGTTAGATCGGAGGAAATTCTATGTGTAACGTGATCACAAGTTTCTGGAGAGTGCTGGCAATCGCGGGGGTGTTTGCAATCGGTTCGGCCTTTGCACAGGAGCCTGCCGCAACGGCGGTCATGCCGAAAATTCCGGGCCCGTCTACCCAAGCCTCGTCCCAGCAGGTTGCCCTGCCAACCATCCTGGAAAAACTGAACCTTGCTCCACAGCAACAGGCTCAGATCCAGGAGATTATCCGCGACTACGATACCGACATCGCTTCCGTGTGGAAGCAATTCAGCGATCGTTACCTGGAAACGATCAAGGCAGAGGCGATCTTGTTGTCCGCAATCGAAGACAACCTAACTGAACCTCAGCGTCAGCAGGTGCGAGACCAGCGGCGCCGAGTGGCCCAACACGAGAAAGCACTTGCGGGAACGAACGTCAAAGCCAAACAGGAGACCGCCAAGCCCGTAAGCGCGGTTGAGAAAGAGCTAGAGATTGTCGGTGTGTCGATGACCACCGAGCAGGAGGCGGCGGCCGACGCGATCCAGGAAAAGTACCTCAGCCGCCTCCGCACGTTGAATCGCAACATCCAGGGCCTACACAACCGACTGGTGTCGCTGGAAGCGGACAAGTTCGTGGAGATCGAAAAGGTTCTCACGAAAGAACAATTGAAGCAACTGCGTGAGATTCGACAGAGTGCGCCCACCACGCCGGGTGAAGCAGCCAACAAGAGTGATGCGGCGCGGACTAGGTGAAGTTTCCCGCCTTCGCGGCGGGGCGGACGGTGCATCGCCTCGCCGCAGTTAGCGGTCAATCCTCCACTTCCATCCCAAGCATACGAAAAGGATCTATCATGAAACGCATTTTTCGCTTACCGGTACTCGCCGGTGTTATTGTAATGGCGGCCATGCTGGCGTCATTAACGCCCACTACGAGCAATCACGTCTATGCCCAAGTAACGGTATATTACCCGTACGGCCAAGGTCCCTACGGCGGATACGTCCAGGGCTACGCCACCCCATATCAAGTCAATAGCAACATGTTTCCGAGCAATGAGGGGATGTTCGACCGTAGAGCTTACGGATATTCAGCTTATGGGTACGCCCCATCCGGTAATGTCTACAGATATAACTACGGACCCGGCCCTTATGTCCGCTACTATGGCAGAACGAGCTATTACCAGCCATCCTATGGCCCCGTTTACGTGCCTTTCGGGTACGGGGGTTATTGAACGAGGTACAAGTTCCTGGCACTGCGTCGCTCTGGCGCGTTGGCGAGACAGCCCAACTCG
>JBEKZY010000376.1:0-4567 GCA_049509395.1 Thermoguttaceae bacterium
TCCAGCCCAATGCGCGTCAGACGCAGGGGTTCTTTCTCGATTTTCAACAAGGCGTCGCGGCCGGGAAAATCGTAGCCCGCCAGGTGGCAGGCGTATCCCAGGCCGGCCTGATAAGGGTGAATCTCTTCGCTCAGTTCATGGCCGTAAAGCGGCATGCCGGCCTCCAGGCGCAAGGTATCGCGGGCGCCAAGACCTGTAGGCATTATGCCCAGGGGCTCGCCGGCCTGGAGCAGGGCCTCCCAAATGCCCAAGGCGATCTCGGAGCCCATGCTCAGTTCGAACCCGTCTTCACCCGTATAGCCCGTGCGGCTGATAATGCCTCCCTGCCTTTGGGCCGCCGGATGCAAGAGCCGGACTAAACCTCCGCGGTAGTATTTCATGCTGGTCAGATCAACGTCCACAAAAGGCTGTAGCAAATCGATCGCCCGGGGACCTTGAATGGCAATCATGGCCCAAAGCCGGCTCACGTCGCTGAATATTATTTCGTGCCCCGGCCGGTTCGCGCGCTCGGGCTGAAGATGCAGATGTATCCATCGCACGATTTTTTCATGATTCGAGGCGTTTACCACCAAAAGGTAGAACGGCTGGCCGTATTCGTTATGGTAGTATCCTACCAGCACGTCGTCGAGTATTCCGCCCTTATCGTTGGTAACCAGTGAATATCGAATTTGCCCCAAAACCATGTCGGCGACCCGGCGTGTGAGCAATTCGGCCAAAAATACCGCTGCTCCTGGGCCTTCGAACCGCAGTCGGCCCATGTGCGAAATGTCGACCATTCCCGCAATGCTGCGAGTTATTTGATGCTCTTGGATAATCGAGGTGAATTGGACCGGCATCATAAAACCGGCGAATTCCACCATCCGGGCGCCGTGCGATACATGCCAATCGTATAATGGGGTTTTGTTCATGTCGGCAAACGTCCTTGTCCCGGGATATTTGTCAAAGCATTGTCCGCCTTTTACAAATATCCCAAAATTAGTCGTGTATTTCAAAATGCAATGCAGCAGGCACACTCCGTGTGCCGTTTAAATAAGGGAAAAAACATTTTAGCCTTCGTTGAAAATACGACTAGGGGGCGGGAGAAAAACTTGTTTTTACCGGTTTTTATCGCGGAAATGAGGCAAAATGGAATGATCTTTTAGAATTTCCCCGTTGACGATCCGGCAAACAACAAAAAAAGGGGGCTATGAGAAATTATGTGCCTATCGGTGGCACGGACTTCCAGTCCGTGAAGAAACACGGCCAAGATGGCCGTGCCACTTCACCCTGACGCACAAATCACTACAGTTCCTAAAAAAAAGGGCCGTCTTTTTAGACGGCCCATGGTGTTTATCAAGCCATGCATGTGGTTCATAGGCCTGATTTGCGCCGGCTAATGAATGTCAGCAATCCAATCACCGCCAAGCCGACCAAGGCGGTTAATGAAGTCGGTTCTGGTACGACGGAATTTTCCGTCCCGTTTATATCGCTTGTACCGAAGGCATTAAAACCGCTGAGATACTTGCCGCTGCTTGTCACATTAGTCAAATTAGAACTGGAGAGTAAAAGGGATATTTGATCTTGCGGGCTTAAGGTCAAACCAAAGGGGAGATTTTGGGCGACCAGGCTGTCGGCCAGACCCCCGACGGCGACGAAAATTCCACCCCCGCTATAGCTTAGAGTGAGTTGATTAATGTTTAGACTCAACAGCGGGGTGGTTTGCGATCCGCTGTTTTGCAGCAAATCCAAACCGAATCCCGGGATACCATCGCCGGTAGTGACCATGCCGCCGCTTACTGGAATGTTATGAACATTGTCTATCAACAAGTCGGCGAAAATATTGTCGTTAGCCGTTAGGCTTCCCACGTAGACGCTGTTTTTGAAAAAATCGATGGTTGTAAGCGGATCCGCCTGGGCCGTATTGTAATTGCCGCCGGCTTTGGCGGCGCTGTCGTAGATGTCCGATCCGTCGTATTTAAAATTCAACCCGGTGACATGGATCTGAATTTGATCAGCGCGAGCCGGCAAAGCGCCCAGACTAAGACTCACAATAATAATTAACGACATTCCACAAACAAGATGCGTTCTCATAGTAGTGCCTTAAAAAAGGTGCCAAAATCAATAGATGTATAATCCTTCCGACAAATCACGGTTGCATACTTCATAGGTGAATAAAAAAATGGGGCCTGGAATTAGCGTTCGAGGGCTTAATTAACAACGCTCGATACGCTTACTTGTGCCGTCCAAATCCAAGCCAAGAAGAGTGGAATTCATCCTTGTACATGGATGTTTCCACCGGCCGAAAAAAGCTAATTTCGGATGACTTGGTTAACGCTGCCTCATTTATTGTTTAAGAAAATAGAAACCTTACCTATATTTCATAGTAGTTGGGATCAAATTTTAAGTCAAAAAATTTGTGGCAATTAAAGCAGTTTATTTTGAGTAAAACCAATGCAAATAACAGGTTAGATCAATGATTAAATGTGTAAAAATCGAAAAGACAGCAAGATATCCCAAGAAAAAAATAACTCTATAGAAGCATATCATCTAGATACACTTGTACTGCCGACACCCATTATGCGTATGCAGCAGGTCTGATTAGATTTGCCTGTCAAACTTCTGTTGCGGGCGTTTAACGGGATTCAGGCACAGGACTTGGTGCAGATATTGCGGTGAACGCTCTTCGTGCATGGGGCGTTCGTGATGCCATTGGGGACCGGTGGGCACTAGGCTCTCGCAATAAGGCCAAGGATCGAAAGGATTGCAACCCAGGGACTTGGTGAGCTTATCGGAATTCATCGAGACGTTTCCGGCCCGGGGTGGGATCGGCCCGGCCTTGTGGCGCGGGATGCCCATCAGGCACTCGGCCGGATATCCGCCCACGCGATTGATGATCTGGGCGATTTGATACAGGCTCAATCGCCGCAATCCGCCGGCATGGAATAGTCCGCTCAGGTCATTGGCCAGTATCTGTTCGTAGAGTAGATTCATGCAATCGGTATAAGTGGGCGTGCGGATTTCGTCGAAGTAAAGCGTGGCCGGACGGGATTTTTTGAACCGCGAGGCGATCCAATCAATCGCCCCGGCATGACCGTTTGCGCTTACGCCCATGGGCAGGGAAATCCGCAGAATGCAGGCTTTCGGATCGGCCGCAAGAACGATCTCTTCGGCCGCCGCCATGGTTTTGCCGTAGACCGTGACCGGGTCGGTGGGATCTTCTTCCACGTATCCGCCGTCGTCGCGCAAACCTGAAAAGACCAAGTCGCACGATAAGTGCACCAGGCGCAGTTTGCGCGGTACTGTCTGCGAAAGGAGATTTTTTACGCCTTCGACGTTAATCCGCCAGGCGATTTCAGGGGCGCATTCGCACTGTTTCAAGGCACAATTGCCGGCGCAGTCGAGCACGCCGCGGAACTTGTATCGATCGAAGAGCCGGGCGAGTTTTTCATGGTTTTCGGCATTGCAAGGTATGACGTCCTTTCCCTGGATCTTTATATTGTCTTCCTGGCGGATGCCGATCACCTGCCCAGGATATCGCTTGTGAAAATAATGCCAGGCGTTAAAGCCCGGGACACCGGCAAGCCCGGTGATGAGAAGCGGCAGCGGAATTGCTGGGAATGGATGGACTTGGCGGATCATAATCGATTATTGGAAATCAAGCTGTGCCGTTAGATAAGGAAGGAGTTTTTCCTTCGTGTCTGTGATAGATACAACCACGGTATAAGTGACTCGATTTTGCAACATGGTTGCATTTAAACGGATTTGTTTGACTTCTCCCTCAAATGAGTCGTTTGGATATGCATCAACCTTGAAATGCACGTGTTGTTTCTCGTGTATTTTTGGAATATCGGCCTCATTGACTGAAGCCCACACTTGCAAATTTTTCAAATTTCCGATCAGAAAGAGGCCGAGACCTGCTGGGAGAGTGACTGATTGGCCAACACTCACACGTCGATCAATTATTATGCCATCTATCGGCGAAGTGATTCTGGTATATTGGAGATTGAGCTTTGCGGCATCTAAATCAGCTTGTTTCTGATCGATGTCCGAAACTATTACTGCCAGAGCAGCCTTGGCAACCGCGAGATTATCCACGAGCAATGCGATTTCCGAGGGGCCCGTTGTTTCTTTCTGCGACGCACTTTTTGCAAGTTCCAAACGATCTACTGCTAGTTTGATATTTGCCTCTGCCAGTATTTTTTCACTTTTAGCATGCTGCAATTTTGCTTCAGCCTGTTTAACTTGAATTTGATAGTTTTCGTCATCTATTTGAGCTAATAATGTGCCTTCTTTGACAATATTGCCTTTTTCATCTTTCACGGGCCCGCTGACCGGACAGACATAATCGATTGTGCGCCGTTTTTCGGGAGGTTGATTTTCATCTCTGGGATCCCAGCCGAGTTTGATAATCTTGCCGGAAACCTGAGCCGATAAATTGGCTGTTTCCTCGGGTTCAATTGTTCCTATGGCATGGACTTTTTTTACCGATTCATCTTGTTTGACAATTACACTTCCTAGAAACGGCTCAACATTGTCGGCGGAGGAAATATAATATGCTCCCATATTTCCATAAAAACCCAACCAAACA
>JBEKZY010000377.1:0-5831 GCA_049509395.1 Thermoguttaceae bacterium
TACGCAAACCATCCGCGTCGATACGCGGGTGATCGCGGCCAGCAACCGCGATTTGTTGGAAGAGATCGAGGCCGGCCGGTTCCGCGAGGATCTTTATTACCGCCTCAACGTGGTAACGATCTATTTGCCGCCCCTGCGCGAACGCCGCGAAGACATTCCCCTTTTAGTCGGCCATTTTTTAAAGATTTATAACGAGCGGAACCTGCGGCATGTGCCTCACGTGGAACCCAGGGCCATGGAAGCCCTGGTGAATTACGACTGGCCGGGCAACGTCCGCGAACTGCAAAACTACGTCGAACGCGCGGTGGTCCTGGCCCCGGGTGACGAGTTGACCGGCGATCTGTTGCCCGAGGCCGTGTTAGGCCAGAAACCCCGCCGCATCGGACGCCTTCGCACGGCCGACATGGCCACGCTGGCCGCGGAACTGATCGAGCAAGGCATCGCCAGCGGCGGCCCGCAAGCCGATAATCTCCAGGCGACAATCGTCAATCGCGTGGAGCGGGAATTGATCGCACAAGTCATGGCCGAATGCGACAACGTCCAAATCAAGGCCGCCGACCGCCTGGGCATGAACCGCAACACGCTGCGGAAAAAACTCAGCCAATACAAGCTGGAAAAATAGTTCACCATCATGCTATCCCGCGTGGGCATAATTTGTTTTGCCGCCAGTTATGCAATCGTGCTGGCAATGGAAGTTTCGCGACTGCTGTTTCGCAGCGGGATTCGCGGGGCCTTCATGCTGGCCTGGGCCGGGGCCGGCTTGTTCGCCCATACCGTGTATCTTTATTACCGCGCGGCAAACACCACGGGCGTGCCGCTTTCCAGTTGGCGGGATTGGTATCTGGTGGCGGCTTGGGCCCTGATGGCGGTGTATTTGTACCTGCTGTATTTTAATCCGCGAACATCGATCGGCCTTTTTCTCTTGCCCATTGTCCTGGGGCTGATTGGCATAGCGGCATTTGCGGCCTCTGCAACGCCGTTCCCCCGCGAACCGGCCTCGAAGGTTTGGGGCGCAATCCACGGCGCATCGCTGGCTGCCGCGGCCGTGTCCATGCTGGTCGCATTCGCCGCCGGAGTAATGTATCTCGAACAAATGCGGCGATTGAAAAGGAAACGTCCCATGGGACAAGGTCCGCGCCTGCCTAGTCTGGAATGGCTCCTGCGGATTAATCAACGTGCAATAATCGTTGCCTTGATTATGTTGGGAATCGGCGTTTTGGGTGGCATGGTCCTCAATTCCATCGATCATCGGCCGAAACAGGACCGCCTTCCTTTATACGATCCCCTGGTCTTAAGCACGCTTTCGATGTTTATCTGGTTGTTGGCGGCGGTTGTTATAAGCCAGGTCTACAAGCCCGCCCGGCAAGGACGGAAAGTGGTTTATTTAACCCTCATCAGTTTCGTGTTCCTCGCGGCCGCCCTGGCCATGAGGGATGAGGGAAATCGCTTGCGGTTTCGCGATTACCGCCAAAAATTATAAACTGAAAACTGATTACTGATAACTGAAAACAATTATGCTCCAGGTTGTCGGCTGCAGCCATCACAATACGGCCATCGAAATGCGGGAAAAGCTGGCTTTCAGTCCGGCCCAAACCCGCGAGGCCCTCGATCGCTGGCGGCGGGTCTTCCCCCGCACCGAGGCCGTGCTGCTATCCACCTGCAATCGCGTGGAGATTTACTCGGCCGGCGAAGCCAACGTCGAGCCGTCGCTGGAGCAGGCGGCTTTGTTTCTAGCCGAATTCCATGGTCTCGACGCCAAGTCTGTCATCCAATATCTGTATCTGCACAACGACGAGGCGGCCGTGCGGCACTTGTTTACCGTGGCTTCGAGTCTGGACAGCATGGTGCTGGGCGAACCGCAAATTCTCAAGCAGGTCAAAGATGCCTACCAGGCGGCCATGCTTCAAGAAAGCACCGGGCCGCTTCTGCATTCGGTGTTTCAGGCCGCATTGCACGTAGCCCGTCGGGTGGCCGGCGAAACAGCCGTGCACGAGCGGCGGGTTAGCATACCCAGCGTGGCCGTGGCCGATTTCGGCCGGCAGATTTTCGAGCGATTCGACGACAAGCACGTGGTCGTAATCGGCGCCGGCGAAATGGCCGCTGAAACGCTCCGCTATCTCCGCGAGGAAGGCGCCCATCAAATTACCATCGTCAACCGCAGCTACGATCGGGCGAGCGAACTGGCCCCGCTCTGGCACGGACGCGCAATAGCTTGGGATCAGCTACTCGAAGCCCTGGCCACGGCCGATCTCATTATAAGCACCACCAGTGCCGGCGAGCCGATCGTGAAATTGGCCGAATTTGGGCGGATCGAGCGGGCGCGGTTCGGCCGGCCGCTTTTTATTCTCGATCTGGGCGTGCCCCGCGATTTCGAGCCCGGCATCGGCGACCGGCCCGACGTTTATCTGTATTCCATCGACGATCTACAGGAAGCCTGTTGCCGCAATAAAGGCCGGCGCGACAAGGAATTGCCCCATGCCATGCGGATCATCGATCAGGAAACCGCACAGTTCATGACCCAGTGGCGTCACCGCGCGGTCGGGCCGGTGATTGCACAACTCCGCCGTGGCTGGCAAAAGTCCATGGAAGACGAACTCGAGCGCCTCATGAACAAACTGCCGGACCTGGACGATCATGCCCGCGATGAAATCCGCCAATCTTTCAACCGGCTGGTCAATAAACTCTTGCACCCGCCCTTGGAATCGCTCCGCGACGAATCCAGCCGGGGCGTGCCGCGAATCTTGATGGAGGCCCTGGTAAAGCTTTTTCAGTTGCGCGATTGATCGCCATCGATCGTGGTCTTATAATAGAATCCGTGCAGTCGTTAAAGCCCACGGGTTGCAACCCGTGGGCTTGGCTATGCTATCAACTACAACCCAGCATGCTTTTGCTGACTAGCATTAACTTTGAAATCTTATGCCCGAAGTGAGCTGACCATGAAATCCTATTTAACTTTATCAATTTATTTAACCCTTTTCGGACTGATAGCCCTGAGCGTAATAAACCCTGGGTTTGCCGATGACAATCCGCCATCGGTGTCTAATGCCGCGGCCCCCGTAAATCCCATTAAAAATGCCATCCCCTACGCGGCCCAACCGCTGCCATTATCGGCCGTGCGACTTACCGGCGGACCGCTCAAGAATGCCCAGGATTTGGACGCCAAATACCTGCTTGAACTGCAACCCGACCGCATGTTGGCCTTCCTCCGAAAGCGCGCCGGCCTGGAGCCCAAGGCCGAAGGCTATGGCGGCTGGGACGGCGGCCGGGGCAAGCAACTTACAGGCCACATCTGCGGGCATTACCTTTCGGCCGTGAGCCTGATGTACGCCGCCACCGGAGACGCCCGCTTTAAGCAGCGGGCCGACTACATCGTCAACGAACTAAAGGAAATTCAAGACAAGCGGGGAGACGGTTACCTCGGGGCTATTACCGACGACAAGGGCACAGACGGCAAAATCCTGTTCAATCAGGTGGCCCAGGGCAACATCCGCTCCGGCGGTTTCGACCTCAACGGCCTGTGGTCGCCTTGGTATGTCGAACACAAAATCTTCGCCGGGCTGCGCGACGCCTATCGCTACACCGGCAACCCGCTCGCCCTGGAAGTGGAAATCAAGTTCGCCGCCTGGGCCGAGGGAATTCTATCCAAACTCAACGACGACCAGATCCAGCGCATGCTCAACACCGAATTCGGCGGCATGAACGAGGTCGCGGCCGACCTGTACGCCGACACCGGCGACAAGCGCTGGCTCGCCCTTTCCGACAAGTTCGAACACCATTCAATCGTCGTGCCGTTGGCCGAAGGCAAGGACATCCTCGCCGGTAAACACGGCAACACGCTGGTGCCAAAAATGATTGGTGAGCTAATGCGTTACGTTTACTCGGGCAACAAGACCGACGGCCGTGCCGCCATGTTCTTTTGGAACCAGGTGGCCCTGCATCATAGCTTTGCCACCGGAGGCCACGGACGCAACGAATACTTTGGCCAGCCCGACAAACTCAACTCCATGATCGAGGGCCGCACCTGCGAAACCTGCAACGTTTATAACATGCTCAAAATGTCGCGGTCGCTCTTCTCCATCCGGCCCGATATCCGCTACGCCGACTTTCACGAGCGGGCCTTGTTCAACCACATCCTCGGATCCATCGATCCGACAGCCGGCTGGACTTGCTACATGGTCCCCGTGGGCCAGGGCGTCGAGCGCGAGTACGAGCGGAACATGCTCGGCGGCGGCTTCACCTGCTGCCTGGGAACGGGAATGGAAAGCCATGCCCTGCATGGTTACGGCCTGTACTACGAATCGGGCGACAAACTTTGGGTGAACATCTATGCCCCATCCACCGCCCAGTGGAAGTCGGCCGGCGTGAACCTGACAATGGACACCGACTTTCCCGAAGGCGAATCGGCGACCCTGAAACTCTCCATGCAATCACCCAAGCAACTCACCCTGGCATTGCGCCGCCCGTACTGGGCCGGAGATGGATTCAGCGTCAAGGTGAATGGCGAAGCGATTAGCGATCTGCCGCCGCCCGATTCTTACGTCGAAATAAAACGCTTATGGAACGACGGCGATACTATTTCCCTGACTTTGCCCAAGACGCTCCGCCTCGAACCCCTGCCCGACAATCCGCACCGCGTTGCCCTGATGTGGGGCCCCCTAGTCTTGGCCGGCGACCTGGGCACGGACCAAGCCAGCGGCGGCAGAAGGGGGCGAAGCGCGGCCGCCGCCGCAAACCAACCGGCCGTGCCCGTATTCCTCGCGGTCGATAAGCCCGTTGCCGATTGGCTCAAGTCCGTTGCCGACAAGCCGGGCGAATTCCGCACCGACGGCGTTGGCCGCAACAAGGACGTCGACTTCCTGCCCTTCTACCAACTCCACCGTCACACCTACGGCGTGTATTGGGACCTGTTTACGCCAGATGAATGGGAGCAAAAGTCCAACGCCTACGCCGCCGAACAGGAAAAACAGCGCAAACTAAAAGATGCCACCGTGGCCTTTGTCCAGCCCGGCGAAATGCAGCCGGAAACGGATTTTAATTTCCAGGGCGAGGATTCAAAAGTAGTTCGGGTGCAGGACCGCGCCGCCCGGCGCGGATCGAAATGGTTCTCGTTCGACGTGCCTGTGGAACAAGACCATCCCATGACCCTGATCGCGACATACAACAGCGGCGAACGAAAGCAATGCGTTTTCGATATCCTGGTGGATGGCAAGAAATTGGGCCAACAGACTATCGAGCCGATCACGCCGGAGCAAGATGCCCGCTTCTTCGACGTAGAGTACAAAATTCCCGCCGAAACGCTCGCCGGCAAAGCGAAAATGACTGTCCGCTTCGAAGCCGTAAGCGGCAACGAAATCGCCGCCGTCTGCGCCCTCCGCATGATCCGCGCTGACGCGGAACGATAGGCTGAAAAACATGCAAATATATTGCGAACGTCCGGCCAACTCAAAAATTCGTAAACTACGAATATGAGTATTATGTCCCCGAAATATCCCTGGATGCAAATATGATGGACGCCGTATTTCAACGCCTTTTTCATCACCTTGCAGGTTGTATAGACGAAATGGGGTCAAAAGCATGTCAGGATGGGTTGTTATTCGGCCTCCGTGGAGTCCCGGATTATTTGTTTTGCCTCCGTGGAAAAGACCCAGACTTTCGTCAAGGGCGCGGGACAACGCGATGGGAGCCGGAGATTACCGATGAGATCGTAAGACGATGTGATAAATTCATCACGCGAAATCCCATATACCCTGAAGAAGCAGTTTTGATGTTTGATCGGTTGCCGCGAGGCAAGAAGCGTTGGTTCGGTGATTTGCTCATCTCGCTAGACGGTT
>JBEKZY010000378.1:0-4538 GCA_049509395.1 Thermoguttaceae bacterium
GACGCGGTGCCCATGCCCGGTGGGTCGTCAGCCACGATGAGCTATTGAGGTATCAGCGTGAAGGACTCTTACCTCGGCGGTAATCCGTCTGAATTGTCAAGAACCCCTTGCGATTGAAAAGCGGCACACGCACTTTTCAGCGCAGGGGGGACGAAAGGAAAACGTGAAGGGGGGAGAGCAGTCAAGGACGGACGGCGCGGAGGGCACCAGTCTGCACAAGCGCGCAGCGCGCGGAAGATTGGGAGGAGGCCGCGACGATCCGCCGCAGGTGTGTCCTTGACGGCGCGGGGGATTTCACCCCCACACTCAAGGCAACTGCGTCAGCGCCGTAGGCGACCTCTTCAGGCCACGGCCAAGGTCTTCTCCTCATTGGCCGGCTGACGGGTTGTTCTTCCCCATTCCTATTCAAAGACCCGCGTAATCGCCTCCTGCTGGGTCGATGGGTACAAGTGCCGGTATCGTTTCGATGTGGCCTCGTTCATGTGGCCGGCCCATTCCTGCACCAGACGTTGGTCCACGCCTTTGCTGGCACATGCCGAAATGAAGCTGTGCCGCAGACAGTGCAGTCCCCGCATTTGGTCCCACTTGGTTTTCGCCAGCACGCGCTTGAAATGGTCATGCACCTCGTTGCGGGTCAGGGCCGCCTGGGCAGGCTGCTCACGCTTCTTCACCGTCGCCATCCGGCCCTTCAGGGAGGACGGGCGTTTCTTGGGGTTCTGGTGGCCGGTGGTCCGGCTCCGTTTCTTGCTTCGGGCGACGGCACCGGCATGGCAGAATAATGCCGGTCCACCTGGGTGGACGGCCAGCCATGCCTGCAACACCTCCTTGAGGAATGGTGTTAGCGGGACGCGGCGGGTTGTCCGCTGGCCCCGGCTTCGCTTCTTCTCGTGTACCAGCACCGTATTCCCGGTGAAGTCCACGTCCGCCACAAGCGCCCGCAGTATCTCCGACCGCCTGGCCCCGGTATGGGCGGCAAAGCAGAACAGCGGGTAAATCCACGGGTACGGGGCCTTCTTCTTCACGTGGGCGAGTAGTTCGGCCACTTCGCTGGCTTGCAGATACAATGACTCCCAAAGCGTAGTCCGACCGTCGCCGGCGGCAATCTGCCGCTCGATCTCCGCCAGCGTCATGAACGGCGGTTTCTCGTCGGCCTTTGGGTAACGCAAGCCCTTGGACGGGAACTGGCCGGCCGTCAATGCCATCGGTTCGCCCCAGTTCCATGCGGCCCGAAGCGTGGCAATTTCCTTGCGGATGGTCACCGGGCTGATCTTGGCCTTGGCTCGCTGGTTGACGTATTCTTGCGTCTTCGCCAGCGACAGTTCACCGAGGGGGAAACCCTCGCCGAGGATGCGGACAAAGTGGTTGAGGTGCAGTTTGCAGGTATTGAGGCTATTGGCCTCGATGGTCCCATTGGCGTGGGTGGCAAGGTAGCGGTCTTTGAGGTGGGCGATGGTAACTACCTGACGGGGGGCATTGGGGAGGGTTGGCCCGGTGTCTGGCGGCTTGCCGTCGTGCTCGATAAACGTCACGATGTCGGTGCCGTCTGGCAGCAGGATCAGCCGCTGCTTCAGACGCATGAGCAGGTAATCGACCTGCCGGACTTTGTTCTCGGCTTCGTCCGGCGCGACTTTGCCAATGGTAAAGGAGTGAAGTTTGCCGTGGTGGCAGAAGAGAATCCGGTAGCTTCCGTTTCGCTCTTGCAGAGACGCCATGATTTCGGCCTCCGCAGCATCACCGCAACGTCAGGCAAACGACTTTACCAAGATTTTACCATGAGGTCTGTAAACTGCACAGGGCAAGGACAAACTTTGCGTCGTAAGTCCTTGCCCTGTAAGTTAGTGCGGGAAACAGGACTTGAACCTGCACCCCCTTGCGGGGACTAGGCCCTCAACCTAGCGCGTCTGCCAATTCCGCCATTCCCGCGAAATTCAATGCACGTTCATTTTACCCCGCCCATGGCGGGCGTCAAGATACGGCCCGCTTGATGACCACTATCGCCACGTCGTCCTGATCCGGATTGGCGGCGTGCAATCGCAGGCATTCCCGGGCCATCGAGGTCATCTGATCGGCCGAAAGGTGAATATTTGCCGACAATAATTCCCCCAGCCCCGATTCCTCCAGCATCCGCCCTTGCTTATCGGCCGCAATGCGAAATCCTTCGTTGAATATCACCAACGCCTCGCCGCGTTTTAGCTCATACCCGAACGGCTCGTAATCGGTCTCCGGGCTTTCTCCCAGCGGCGGCGAGATATGGCTCAGCGATTTCCACTCGTCTTGCCGAAGCAGAACCACCGACGCTTTGCCGGCCATGGAATAACTCACCCGGCCGCTGGCGGTTTCGATCAATCCGTAAAACATGTCCGCGTATTGATCGCCCGCCGATCCGGTCCACAGCGTCAGATTGACTTGCTGCAGGGTCTTTTCGGCCTGGCGATGATACTGACCGTGCGCCCGCACCGCGGCCTTAACGGCACAGGCCGTCATCGCCGCCTCGAGTCCCCGGTCCATGGCATCGCCCAGCGTAATGCCCAGCAGTCCGTCCGACAAACAGAACCAATCGTAAAACGCCCCGCCCAGTTCCTGTCCTTGGGCGGCCCATGCCGATATGTCCCAGTCGTCCAACATCGGCGAGATGGCGGGCAACTGATTTCTCTGCAACCGTTCCGCCGTAGTCCATTGTTTTTTCATCACTGCCCCGTCCACTCCCTCGCGGAGCAGCATTTCGCGTTCCAAGTCCGAGGCCAGCTTTCCCGCCACAATCTCGATAATATGCACTTGCTGATCGGTAAAATCTCGCACTTCGGCCCCAAAAACCCAGAGCGTGCCCAACAGCGTCGTGCCCGACGCCACCGGCACGCACACGGCCGATGCAAAATCCTCCGGCGAATTCCAGCCCGGCATCAGCGCCGTGTTTTCCATCACCACCGCATGTCCCAAAAGCGCCTCCAGATCGGCCAACTCGCCTTTCATCGCCCGGGCAGGCGCCATTAGACGATCGAACGGCAAACCCCAGCACGATCGCATCTTCAGTTCAGTCGTGCCTTCATCGATCAAGTACAAGGCAGCCGCCTGGCAATCCACCGCCTCGGCCGCCCCGCGCAGCGTGGTTTGCAGTTTCTCGGCCAGATGCGACTCCTCGTCGCTTAGCGGAACCAATGGCACCCCGGCCGCCAATTCGGCCTCACGCTGCCACAGCACGTGCCGCGTCTTCTGGAGTTCGTCAAGCATGCCGGCTATGGAAGATGCCAACGCCCGGGCAGCTTCAAAATCCATCGCCATTCGCACCGCGCCGGCATTCGACGCCGAATCCAGCGATTCCAACCGCAGATGGCCCGGTGGAGATCCTTCGCCGGGCGTAATGGGAACCGTCAAGGTCCGCTCGCCTGCGGGCTTCGGCTCGGCCCCCGCCACGTAACGAAGCGACCACCCGGTCATGTCTTGAAAAGCACGCAAAATCCCCGGCAAACTCCCAATGGCCTCGATCGGCGGCCGGGTGACCTTGGGTGAATGCTCGGTATAAAGTTTCAAATGATGTGAAGCAGGATGGGCCACGGGCATTGTCTTTCAATCCGCATTTGTTTTGGGGAAACCCATCCCTGGCTTATCGCAACAGGCTGCCTGAGCATCCGGCATAATCGTTATTGTCCAAACAATCCACCGACTTACCGTGCGCCGCTCACACTACGCAGCCCGCCCATCATCCTTGACCGTCACAATTTAACATCGGACGATTTTTTCCCCTACGTGAGAAGGTTTTGCTACCAGGGAAAAAGAGTTGAGAGTTTGCAGGCCGGAATTAACGGATAGAAGACGAGGATTGATGGTATAGAAAAGAATGAGAGGTGCGATACCACACAATAAAACCCCTTGCGCCCTCGCAAGGCGTGAAAAACCGCTCATGGTTCCTGGTCCCCACACTCTGCATGGGAATCCATATTTTCCGGCACTTTGTGTTGATACAAGAGGGAAATACCTCGATTATTCGCCGGTTCTATGCAAGGCGTTGGAATGGAAATATTTATATTTCGATAACTACCATTCCTTGTCGTCCGATATATGTTCTGACAAACGATCAATCTGCCGGTTAAGCCGTGGAATCTCGATTTCGGTTATCTCGGTGTATTGATCGACCAGGTCGCGAGTATCGCGAAGTCTTTGACACTGTCTTATGAGAAAGTCTAAACGGACTTCAATTTGAGCAAGTGCCAATGAATTCTCCCGTATTAGAACATTTAATTTTCCCGTTCCGGCGTCTCCGTTGCCCTTGGTTAAATCCTCTTCGCGCAGGGCAAGGCGAATTTTGGCTTCGCTGAGTTCGGCTTTTGCTTTGTTAAGATCTGTAAACGGAGCCGTGCCGGACTTCGCCATTTCTTCCAATATTTTATATGCAACGGTTTTGTCATTTACAAGCGTTTTTAGGTCTTTTAATACTTGATCGTTATCTAGATTTTTTTTGGCGTTTTCGGTGTCTTCGGCAATCTGCTTGGCAAGTACCTCTTTACCCCGTTCTTTCTCTGCTAAATCGATTTGGGACGTGA
>JBEKZY010000379.1:0-5604 GCA_049509395.1 Thermoguttaceae bacterium
GGGCGATTTACCAGGGTCTGGTCCGTTCCTGCCACGACCTGAGCGAAGGCGGCCTGGCGGTTGCCATAGCTGAAATGGCCTTCGCCGGCGGATTTGGGGCGAAAATCGACCTAAAAAGTCTCCCCTCGCCAATTGGGAGAGGCACCCAGAGGGTACCCGGGGGTGAGGGCGTTTCGGACTCAGAGAAAGCAGTGATTCTCCTTTTCAGCGAATCAAACACAAGATTTATTTGCGAAGTAACGCCCGAAAACGCCGAAGCATTTGAAACCGCCATGTCCGGCATAGCCTGCGCCAAAATCGGCGAAGTGGTTGACGGCACTAACCTTGAAATTACCCTCGACCAACCCATCCTTAAAGCAGACATCGCCGCCCTAAAGGAATCCTGGCAAAAACCATTGCGGTGGTAAGTGATTACAAATTCCATAATGAAAATCATTTCGCAAAACAGAAAAGGATAAAAGACTCATGTCCACTGTAACACGCATAAAAAGGATAGATCCTTTACAACTCGGCAAGATATTGGCGGTAATCTACGGATTGCTTTCGCTAATATTTGTAGTGCCATTCTTTCTCATGTTCATGGCAGCATCGGCATTATCCGGAGCCGGGCGCAATGGACTTGAAGCCCCCAACATAATGATCTCTGGCTTTGGGCTGGTGATGATCATTATCATGCTAATAATTTACGCCGGCATGGGTTTCATCGCCGGAGTGGTCGGCACATTCATCTACAATGTCGTTGCCAAATGGATTGGAGGCATCGAGGTGGAGTTCGAATAACAACAGGCCGATGTCGCAAAGTGTTATTGTCAGTTTGTCCATGGAGCCTGCCGAGTGAAGTGCTTTATCCAAAAAGAGACGAGTTTATTTCTCCTAATTATTTGTTTTGCTGCGCTGCTTTATTTGTTCAACATAAATTTCAGCGAGATATGGATTGACGAGGCTTTCACGAAGGCGCTGGTCCGGCATCCTTTTTCACAAATCTGCAGTCTGGTGGCCGGCGATTTTCATCCGCCGCTCTATTTTTTGGGATTGAAACTGTTCACTTCCGTAGTGGGGCTGAACGACTTTACCATCCGGTTGTTTTCCGTTATCGGCGCGTTAAGTACGCTGATCATCGGCTACATAGTTGGGCAAAGGGTATTCGGAAAATACGGCGCACTGTGCTATTGCTATCTCCTTCTCGCCCTGCCGATGCTGGCCTGCTATTGGCGGTATATACGCATTATTACTGCCTGATTGCCGCATTTTACGCCAATATGTTTGTTCTCATCTATTTGTTCATAAACAAAAATAAATCGTGGCGATCTGTTCTGGTGATGGGCTCCGCCGTGTTTGTATTATTCCTGCCCTGGTTTTCCGTCCTCCTTTCGCAAACTCACGCCGCACAGAAAAATTTCTGGAGTCCGGCGGTATCGTTTTCTACGCTGCTGTCGTGCTATGTCTATCCATTCGGGCATGAATACCGGCTTTCCAATCTGGCTTATCCGATGGCCGCGATTGTTTACGGTCTGACAATCATATCCATTTATAAAATATTCATTGCAGGGAAAGATGATAACCGATTAGTGCTGGGCCTATCCCTGGTCATTTTCCATTGCACTGTATTGACGGTTGTAATAATATCATTCATACTCAGGCCGCTGTTATATTGGAGGTATATCGCGTGCGTCGTGACCATGTTGATGGTCCCGCCCGCTCTGTATTTCATGGGCGGCGGCTATAAACAGCTAAAGGCGATATTGCTGGGATCGCTTCTGTGTTGCGGAATATATATTTCCATCGCCGCGTCATATTTTTCTTTCGGGCCATACAAACAATCCCTGGACTATTTGCAAAAAACGCGTCCCGATGTGAAAAAGATCGTGCATGTAACGGAAATAACCGCTGGGCCGTTTTACGAATACGGCAAAGACGGCCCCTGGTCGCAATATTGCCTGAAAAACGCAAATGCCGTTTGGTACACCAACATGGCCGTATTCGACGGATTCCAAGCCATTAAAAACTTGGATGAGGCATTGGAAAAAGATGAAATATTCTGTATGGTTAAATTTCCTTTAACGCCGCTGAATGAAAAGAATTGCGACCTCATATTATCTCAAAGTCAAACCCTGGCCGTCGATACGGTTGCCGATAACAAACCGTATAGCGGGGTGCAATTTTTACTGTATATACTTAAATATCGAGGAAACATACAATAAACTGAGTAGATAATCAGTCATAGCATGGCCGACCCGCCCAACCCTTTACTTTCAAAAAACACCGATGCCAACAGCAAACGTTGTTATACTGCGTGCCCCCGGCACCAACTGCGACATGGAAACCGCCTTTGCCTTCGAGCAGGCCGGAGCGAAGACCGAGACTTTGCACATCAACCGGCTGTTGGAAAAGCCGGATCTTTTCGAGCGATATCAAATTCTTTGCATACCAGGCGGATTCAGTTTCGGCGACGACATCGCCGCGGGGCGGATTTTCGGCAACTTGATGCAACATCATCTGGCCGAGCAGTTGGAAAAATTCAAGGCCGAGGGAAAACTGATTCTGGGTATATGCAACGGATTTCAGGTTTTGATGAAATCGCCCGTCCTGCTGGAATCGGACCGCGAAAAGGGCCCGGCCGCGACATTGACGCTGAACGACTCGGGCAGATACGAAGACCGCTGGGTCCGTCTGGAAACGAAAAGCACAAAATGCGTATTTTTAAAGGGAATCGAGCGGATGTATTTGCCGGTGGCCCATGCCGAGGGAAAATTTGTCGCCCGCGATGAGGAAACGCTGCGGCATTTGGATTCCGCGGGGCAGTTAGTGCTCCGATACGTTTCACAACAAGCGGGCGGAACCGGTTCCGTGCAATTTCCCGACAATCCCAACGGTTCCCAGGCCGACGTGGCCGGCGTTTGCGACTCGACGGGTCGGGTTTTGGGGCTCATGCCTCATCCGGAACGGCACATCGACCCAACGCAACACCCCCGCTGGACCCGAGGCGAGACAAATTCCGCAGGCGACGGCCTGCAAGTTTTTATTAATGCCGTGCGGTATTTTTCTTAACAAAAAGGAGATGACCATGCAGATGCTTACAGTTGCGATGCTAGTGTTGCTGAAGACGATACCCATCGGGGGCGAAGGGCGCTGGGATTATATTTGCGTCGATCCGACGGCCCAGCGTCTTTATATTCCCCGCAGCACGCACGTTCAAATCCTCGATCTTGAAAAGGGCGAAGTGATCGGCGACGTTACCGGAACCAACGGCGTGCACGGCGTGGCTTTGGCCCCGGATCAAAATTTGGGATTCTCCTCGAACGGCCGCGACAGCGCTGTAAGCGCCTTCGATTTGAAGACCTTTAAGGTCGTCAAAACCATCAAGACCGGACGCAACCCGGACGCCATAATTTACGACCCGGCCAGCAAACACATCATGTCCATCAATCACTCCGGCGGGGACGTAACCGTCATCGATCCAGCCGCGCTCGATAAGGACCCGGCAACCATTACCGTGGGCGGCACGCTTGAGTTCGCCGCCGCGGACGGGGCGGGCCACGTCTTTGTTAATGTCGAGAACAAGAACGAGGTGGTGCAAATAGACAGTAAAACCAACCAGGTGATGGCACACTGGCCATTGGCCGAGGGAAAAGGGCCGACCGGGCTGGCCATCGATCCTGAGCGCCATCGGTTGTTCGCCGGCTGCGGAAATCAGAAGATGATCGTGCTGGATTCGGAAAGCGGAAAAGTGCTTGCCGAGGTTGGCATCGGCCGGGGCGTGGACGGCGTGGCCTATGAGCCGACGCTGGGCGTGGCCATGAGCGCCAACGGCAGGGATGGAACGATAAGCGTCGTAAAAGAAACCACCCCCGGGAAATTCGAGGTCGTCGATACTCCCAAGACTTTAAGCGGCGCCAGAACGATTGCCGTGGATACCAATAAGCACCGGGCACTGCTGCCCTGCAATGTGCCGGACGGCAAGGGGGGCCAAACTTTCGGAATTGCAGTGGTTGGCCCGAAAGAATCGAAGTAATCGTAATTTCTTTCGGCATACCCACCGTTTCGGCGGGTGGTTTGCGGCGAACATGGCGCCTATAATACCAATTCTATTTCAAAATGGCTGCTAGCAGATTTCAAAGTTGCTTGATTTGTAATGACTTACGAATGCTAGCAACGCGCAGGTTTGAAATAGAATTGGTATAATTCGTTGTGAAGTTAAGGAGGCGTGTCATGTTCACAACATTTAACTTATCCGAGGCCGAAAGGGCGTTGTTGCTGGATTTGCTGGAGAACGAGCATAACGATTTGCCCGTTGAGATCCGGCACACGCGGAATTCGATTATGCGTGAAGAACTGCACGATCGCGCGAAATTGGTGCAGGATTTGATCGACCGCATGCGAACGCCGGCCGCAGTGTGAGAAGAGCAATCGGGATGGTTTTTAATTACGCCCTAAAAGCGGATTCGCTTCGCTATCGACTCATTTGGACGATTTTTTAAACCCATCCCAGTTCGGGTCGTCGGGAAGCAACGAAGCGAATTCGGTAAACATCTTACCGCAGGCCGAGCACATTCGGCGTTTGATGCAGAACAGGGTGTTTCGTAGGCCTTTTCAATCAAAAATGCCCGCGCCGAAATCGCCGTTTATATGCCCCTTGGCGTGGGTTTCGTGCGAGGGAAGCTTGTGCGGGCCATGTGGTTTTTCGGCTCCCTGGACTTGTGTCTGGGAAACCTGCGCCGCGCGGTGCGGTATCTCCACGTCTCCGCCGTCCAGGTCACTGTAACTGGGGGTGTAGCCGGGCATCGATGCGCGGGCCTTTTCCTCTTTGAATGCCGCTATGACTCGATCCTGGATCATCTCCCTGCACTCCGAATTGATCGGATGGGCGATGTCGGCGTACAATTTTGCCCGGCCTTCTTCATCTTTGATGGCCAGTTGTTCTTTCAACCGCGAGCCGCATTGGTTGCAATAAGCTGCGCGGATGTGGTTTTTACAACCGCATTGATAGCAATGTGCGGTTAATTTGCGGCTGGGCATGGCCACAAATGGACCGGTGGTGCCTTCGATGATTTTCAAGTCCCGGACTACGAATGCATCGTCGAAGGTAATTGAACAAAACGCCTGGAGCCGTTCTCCGGGCTCATCCATAAGCTTGACACGAACCTCGGTGATTTCCACGGCCGTTCTCCTTACGATATGTGTGCGAATCAACGGCAACTATGAACTGCAAATACGCCACCTACATTAAGCACTTGCAAACGTCGCGCAATGCGCCTGGCATGGCGAGCGTGACGGCAAAGCCCAAAATACGACGAACCGCTTCCGCTTAATCCATGACCCAGGCAATCCAGTCGCTGGAACTCCCGCTGTAAACGGCCGATCCAAGGCGTCATCTTCGAGGCAGTCGGAAGCAATCTGTTGAAAAGCATTCGGCCTGCTTCATATTTATTGCCTTGTTTGAGGGCATGGATAAGCGGCATGACCGACAACGGATTTTCAGCCGGTCGGCAAACCTTATAAACTGCCTCCGTTCCTAAACCTATAGGCGGGCAAACAATTACGAAATTGAGCATGCCCAGGGCGTCAACCGGCTCGACTTGTTCGCCCCGGCCTCGGCAGATCGCC
>JBEKZY010000038.1:0-22637 GCA_049509395.1 Thermoguttaceae bacterium
CGATCGAAACCCATCCAAAAGGCAGGTTCGCCCACGGCCACGCAATCCATTTGGGCCATGAGTTGGATGTCGTCGGTGGTCCGCGAGGCAAGATGAATATGCGGATCGAAAAAGTACATGGGAGAATTGCTCCATTTTCCGTTGACCCCACCGTGTATTCACGGGGGCTAAATAAAGATATGGGGGCCAAATAAATTCATGGATACAAAATAAATACACGGGGGCTAAATAACAGGTTTATCATCGCCAATGTTCATCGTATGGCAAGGAAAATAGGATTTGAATCTGTTCGGTGCGGGAGGCTGTTTGGGCGGCGAGAATTTGCAGGGCTTGGGTAATATTGTCCATGCGTGGATCGTTGGCGATCGAGCCTTGCGCACGCTTGATGCGGTCCAAGGAGGCGGCCAGGTCGATCAATTTCGAGCGGATGTCGAGAAACTCGCGATCCAAAATATTCGTTGCGGTGGAAGATGTGGGCATGGATTATTTCCCCTTGTAGGACGTTTTTAAAAACCGTCTTGCAAACAAAACTGTACTACGGCTTTAAAAAACCGTTTAATGAATGGCTGAAATGAATTAACTCAGTTTGAATACGTTACCGGTGAAAATCAAGGAGCAAGTGGGCTGACTTGAGGTCATTTGGTTTGCCACTAGCTGCCCAACCGCCAGATCGCGCCGACCATGCTTTGTATGGCACCCGACAGCGGCAGATAGCGTCCACCAGTGTCTAAACCGATACAGGGCATCAACTTAGCTAGATTGATCAATTAGTATTACAGGCTGAACTCGCCATTGCTTATACAAGCTCGATTAGTAAAAAAGTGGGGGGAAAAGTACAAATGGTGGCAGACAACAACGATTGCGTAATATGGATGGCATAGGCAAAGACGGTGAAGATTGTGGTTTGTTATGAAGTATTTGTTTTTACAGGCCGATGGCAGATAGTGGAACACTCTATATATAGTATTTTCCATGACAGTCGGACTGGCAACGACATTTAGCGTATTGTCTAAAACGGACAACGAATCAGCGGTCCGGATACTGCTTCCTGCGCTGGATTCGTCCAATGCGACGATCAAGGAAGGGGCGTTGGCAACCCTGTTAAAACGGCGCAATCCATCGGGTCAGGTGGAAATTCTCCGCCGAACTCCAACGCTAAGCCAGCGTTGGAAATTCATTATACAACAGCATGCCGGGCGACTGACCGGGACCATGCGCGACGCCATGCTGGGATCGGATGAGACGCAGTACCGGAACGCCTGCATGGCCGCGGCGATGTTCAGCAATTTCGATTTGATACCCACGCTTTTAACCGTGCTGGAAGATCCCTCGAAATCGAAGGCGGACAGGGCTGCCGAAACTATGACGCAATTGGCCTCGCAGCTATATGATGAGCTGGCGCATCCCGGTGAAAGCGGGGCCCGCCAGGATCTGCAGTGGATTCACCAGCACGTGGTATCCTGCCTGGAAACGTCAGTACAGCGATTCGGGCGACACAGGCGCAGGGAGGTAATCGAGGCGTTTCTGCTGTTGGTAAAATCCGATAACGCTGTAATCAATCAGATCTTGGAGAATTCGCACCACGTGAGTTATCTGGTGCTCATCGACGCGATGTCCAGAAGTTCGCACGACGGGATAATACGTTTGCTGCTGGATTTTCTCGACAATCAGCAGGCGCCGTTGTCCATACTGAACGCGGCTGCTAATCGTTGCGATATGAAGTTTATTAGGAATTTTTTGCACAAGGTCGACCGGAACCCTTCGGATGCCGTGCTTCAAAATCTAAAGCGGATGGGCAACGTCGCTTGGATGCAGAAATATAAAACCATCATAAACGACCTGGATGACGCCGCCCAGCACAGTCTGGTATTTTTGGTGATGTCCTTGGGTATGGCACAGTCGCAGGTTTTTTCAGTAATCGAATACATATTACAGCGGGGCAAACCCGGCGGACGGCGCGAAGCCGCGCGGGCCTTGGCCGCCTTCAACGGGGCCGAAGCAAATATGGTGGCGCTGCGGGCCTTGGGCGACGACGATCCGCAAGTGCAGGCCAACGTACTGCCGCATATTCGCCGCCGCGGCATTCCCGGCGCATTGCAGTGCTTGGTGAAAATGCTGGATAGCCCGCACCTTGTAGTCCGGCAGGCCGCCCGAAACGCACTGGGCGAGTTTTCCTTCGCCCGGTTTTTAGGCACTTTCGAGATGCTGGACGGCGAAGCCCGGAAAACAACGGCGGCCATTGTAAAAAAAATCGATCAACATACCATTCCTCTATTGCGCGAGGAACTGCGCGCTTCGATTCGATTCCGGCGATTGCGGGGACTGCAAATTGTTCAAGTCATGGATGTCGCCTGCCTTGTGGAAGAGACGCTCATTGAAATGCTCGGGGACGAGGATGAGATGCTGCGAGTCGAAGCCGCGATCACGCTGGCCGGATGCCGTTCGCCGGCCGTGCGGTCGGCTTTGGAAAAAGCGGCCCGCGACGGCAGCCCCGCGGTTCGAGAAGCCGCGCAAAAAACCTTAACGAGTCAACTTGGTTAACATGTTTTTACCTTCTTACGCAACGTTTCCGCTGGCCGAACAAGATCGGATGCAGGACTTGTTTCGCGCATTTCGAGCCACCCAAGCCCGGGAGTGGACGGGCGAGGTGGTTTATGGGTTGATGATTTTGGCCGGCATCGTGGTAGCGATATTTATTCTTTCTGTGGTAAGAAATCATCGGAGGCAGCGAGAGGGTTATGCAAGCCCCTTGGGTTTGTTTTTGAATTTGTGCCGGGCGCACAAACTGAAATGGAGAGAACGCTGGCTGCTGTGGAGGCTGGCGCGGATAGAGCAATTTAGCGATCCTGCCCGGCTGTTTTTAGAACCCGAGTGGTTCGCAAATTCCAGCTTGCCCAGAGAGTTGCGGCAGCATGCGGCGAAATTGAAAAGCATCCGCGACCGTCTTTTTGCCGATATGAGAGAAAGTCTCAAATCAAGCGATGAGGAACAATTGGATGCGGCCCAGTCAATCAAGCCGGCGGGAGCGGCTTTGCCGACATTGAAGGCCGCTCCGGAATTGGACATCGCGCCCTGGTCGACTACGGCTTTTTCTCCGCCTTTGCCGCCGTTTTCAAACACTTCCGACGGCCAGCCGGTTTAATCTTTCTCCGATTTTCCCCGGGCAAAGCATTTCCATTTCAGGATCAACTCTCTGGGGGGTTAAGCTGCCGTCAGCTAATCCGCATGTCTCACACTTACGTGCCCCACCGCCTAATGCAAACCAAGCATTAATATGCGGTATTAATTCAGAGCGTCTATTACCTATAACCGAGCTTGTTTTCGCGCAGCGTAAACACGCGGTGACGCACTGTTTTAAGTTGTAATTGGTATAAGAGGCGGTTCTGGCGAACATTACGGCTGAGCTTCAGTTGCAGCCGGTCGGTCACGGTGCAAGTCCAGCAATAATTGCGGGCTGATTGGCAGGGAGATATCATATTGTTATAATATTTGTCATTGGTTTTATATTTGCGCGGGTACAAATCATGTAAATTCAAGACGAGAGGCCGATAATGATCCACAAACGAGATTTGCCGTTGCCGTTGGTTTATATTCTCGGGATTATTTTTTTGACTTCGCCCGTACAGAGCATAGCGGGCGAGTCCGGGCCGCTTTTGAACGAGCCGGTGGATATCAGTCCCGATTTTTACGACTTTACGAACCTGTATTATCTGGCCGACAGGCTTTCGGACTTTGACCCGGCGACGGGGACCGGAAAGATCGCCTGGCAAAGGGCCCAGTATATCACCCGCCAAGCCTTCGATCACATGGCGGCGGGAATTAATCCGGTGGGGCCCAACGAATTTCCAAGCAATGAATACGAAGCAAATCCGGTGCTGCCGTTTTCGATCGAGTTCATATCGCCCAGCACGGTGCGGATTCGGGCAAAGACCGGATTGGATGTCAAGCCTGAAAAAGAATCGCTCATGCTTGCCGGAGGCAAAGCCCCCAAAGACAATTCCTGGAAATACGAGAAAAATGAAGGCGGGCATCGTTATTCCAACGCCTGCGGCTCGGTAACCGTCTTGGAACGACCTTGGCATATCGAATTTCGCGACGCCAAAGGCCGCTTGCTCACAAAAACTTATCACCTCTCGGACAGGAGAACCTCGATCTACGCGCCGATATTGCCGTTTTCATTTGTGCGCCGGGCGTCGGACTATTCGCGGAGCGTGGCCGCGGCGTTTTCGCTATCGCCCGGCGAGAAGATTTTCGGTTGCGGGGAATCGTTCACCAGCCTGGACAAACGCGGGCAAAAAGTCGTGCTTTCGACCGACGACGCCAGCGGAGTGGAGAGCCAGGACATGTACAAGCCCATTCCGTTTTTCATGTCCAGCCGGGGCTATGGCATGTTCATGCACACGTCTTCGCCGATAACCTGCGATTTCGGCGCGCATTTCAGCGAAATGAACTCGCTCATGCTGGGCGACGACGAACTGGACCTGTTCGTCTTTTTCGGCACGCCCAAGGAAATCCTGGACGCTTACACCACTTTGACCGGCAAGGCGGCCATGCCGCCCTTGTGGTCGTTCGGTTTGTGGATGAGCCGGATCACGTATAGCACCGAGGATCAAGTCCGCGAAGTGGCCGCCAAACTGCGTCAAAACCGCATTCCCAGCGACGTAATCCATCTCGATACGGGCTGGTTCGAGACCGACTGGCGCTGTGACTATGAATTTTCCACCACGCGCTTCAAAGACCCGCAAAAAATGATCGCCGATTTAAAGCAAAACGGCTTCCATGTCTCGCTTTGGCAGCTTCCGTATTTTGTTCCTAAAAACAAACTCTTCCCGGAGATCATCGAGAAAGGGCTTTTTGTCCGCAACAACAAAGGCGGCTTGCCCGAGGAAGACGCGATCCTGGATTTTTCCAATCCGGCGGCAGTGGCATGGTACCAGGAAAAGATCGGCAATTTGCTGCGGCTGGGCGTCGGGGCCATCAAGGTCGATTTTGGCGAGGCTGCGCCGCATAACGGATTATATGCATCGGGACGGACCGGTTTTTACGAACACAACTTGTACCCGCTTCGCTATAACAAGACCGTGGCCGATATCACCCGGCAGGTCACGGGCGAGAACATAATCTGGGCCCGCAGCGCTTGGGCCGGCAGCCAGCGATATCCCTTGCACTGGGGCGGCGACGCCGAAAACACCAACGTGGGCATGGCCGGAACATTGCGGGGCGGGTTGTCGTTCGGGCTGAGCGGATTCTCCTTTTGGAGCCACGACATCGGGGGTTTCGTAACAAAGCCTTCGGTCGACCTGTATCGGCGCTGGGTGCCGTTTGGAATGCTTACCTCGCACACGCGTTGCCACGGGGCCCCGCCCCGGGAACCTTGGGAATACGGCGAGGAATTCCAAAACGACTTCCGCCGGGCCGACGAACTGAAGTACCGGCTGATGCCTTATGTTTACGCCCAGGCCAAGGATTGCACCCAGCGTGGTTTGCCCATGTTGCGGGCGCTGTTGATCGAATATCCCGACGATCCCGGGTCATGGCTGGTCGAGGATGAATATCTGTACGGTTCGGATCTTCTGGTTGCGCCGCTTTTGGAGGAAAAAACCAACGGGCGCAATGTTTATCTCCCGCCCGGGGCATGGATCGATTATCAGACCGGAAAAGCATATAGCGGCGGGCAGTGGCGGCACATCGAGGCCGGAACAATACCGATCATGTTGCTGGTCAAAGATCACTCGGTTATCCCGCACATCGCTTTGGCCCAAAGCACGGCCGACATGGATTGGAACAATATCGAATTGCGCGTTTACAGCACCGACCAGTCGCCAGCGGCCGGATTGTTCGCGCTTCCGAACGGGGAACTGAACACACTCAAATTAGAAGGGGCGGAAAAAGGGTTTGTGTTGAAAAACGATCCCCTGAAAGGTAAGGTGAAATGGCAGATTAAGAAAACAGAGATTAGAGATTAGGGATTGGAGATTAGAGGCTTTGTTGTATGAAAAGTCAGAGCCGGGGCGTATCGCCCCGGTTATTCCGGGCCGACACGGCCCGGCTCCGATTGGAAATTACGATATTATTTTTCTAATAATTGATAAACCTTAAGGACAGGAATCATGACGCAATACAAACGACTGATCGCGGCGCTGGCGGCTTTAATATTGAGTGTCGGCATGGCGATGGCCGTGGAAGACAATCCTCAACCGGCAAAACGTTATGCGATCACCGATCACGGCGCCTTGGGCGACGGCCAGACGATCAACACCAAGGCCATACAGGCGGCCATAGATAAATGCTCGGCCGATGGCGGCGGCGTGGTTGTAGTGCCCAAGGGAACCTTTCTTACCGGGTCGATTTTCCTTAAAAAAGGAGTGAATCTCCTGGTTGAGAAAGAGGGCGTGCTTAAAGGTTCGGTCGATCCGGAAGACTATCCGCAGGTAAATACGCGGTGGGAAGGCGTCGAACGCGAATTTACCGCCGCGCTTCTGAACGCCGTCGATCTCAACGGCATGGAAGTTACGGGCGAGGGCACGATCGACGGCTCCGGCGACCAGTGGGTCGATCGTTATTGGCAGCAGAGGCAACAATCGCAAGATGCCAGGCCGTCCGGCTATACTTTTACATTACCGCCGAGGCCGAGGTTGATTTGTTTCCAGAACTGCCGTAAGGTCCGCATTGCTGATCTTTCACTAAAAAACCAGGCATTGTGGTGCCTGCACATTCTTTATTGCGAGGATGTAACGGTAGATGGCCTGAACATCCGCGCCCGGCACGACATTCCCAGTTCCGACGGCATCGACCCGGATTCCAGCCGAAATTTGCTGATTACAAAATGCGACATCGACGTGAACGACGACTGCATTTCGATCAAGGCCGGCAAAGACGCCGACGGCATGCGAGTGAACCGGCCCTGTGAAAATATCATTATCGAAAAGTGCCGGTTCGGTTACGGGCACGGGGGCGTGGCCATGGGCAGCGAAGTGACCGGCGGCATCCGCAACGTCGAAGTCCGCGATTGCGTGGCGGAAGACGACAACTGGGAGCCGATCCGCTTCAAGTCGCAGCCCAGCCGCGGCGGCGTGGTGGAAAACATCACTTACCGGAACATCGAACTAAAAAATACCCGCAATGCGCTGACTTTCAATATGGAATGGCGAATGATGCCGCCCATCGCTCCGCCGGCAAAGGTCCTGACCGTGGTCCGCAACGTGAAAATAATTAATGTCACCGGAACGGTTAAAACGGCGGGAATGATGCACGGAATGAAGCAGAGCCCGATAGAGAACGTGATGTTCGAGAACTGCAAAATTTCCGCTCAAAAAGGCCTGACCCTCGATAATGTAAAAAATATTGATCTGTCGGGCCTGGATCTTAAGGTCGAACAAGGCGAGCCGATTATCTGGAAAGGCGGCAAACCGGAGGCGGAAAAATAACAACAGCAGCATACAATGTTCATTATATTAGGATTCCAATATCAGGCGTAATGACAAATAAATATAAGCCCACGGGTTGCAACCCGTGGGCTTGGAAGCATTAATACTTTTGATTTTCTTACGAAAGGATTTAACCATGTCGAAAAGCAAAACCGTATTTCTTGTCCTAGCAACATTAATCATCAGCGCCGGCATGGCATTGGGCGCGGATAACGCCCAGCAGGCAAAGCGTTTCGTGATCACCGATAACGGCGCAGTCGGCGACGGCAATACGCTAAACACACCGGCCATACAGGCGCTGATCGACCGGACGTCGAGCGAGGGCGGCGGCGTGGTGGTGGTGCCCAAGGGAACGTTTCTAACGGGCGCGATCTTCCTCAAACAAGGCGTGAATCTGCAAATCGAAAAAGACGGCGTGCTCAAGGGGTCGGCCGATCAAAAAGATTATCCGCCGATAAAAACCCGCTGGGAGGGCGCGGAAACCCAACGGTCCGCGGCCTTGCTTAGCGCCATCGATTTAAACGACGTGGAAGTGACCGGCGATGGCACAATAGACGGGTCCGGCGACGAGTGGATACGGCTTTTCAACGAGGCGAAAGCACAGAAAGGTCTCTCGCCTAATGCCAGGGTGTCCGTCCCTCCGCCCGGCCGGCCGAAGTTGATATGTTTCCAAAACTGCCACAAGGTCCGCATTGCCGGCGTATCGCTATTGAATCCGGCGTCTTGGGGCCTGCACATCCTTTACAGCGAGGACGTGGTCGCCGAGAACCTCAAAAGCCGGGCTGCGCACAACATTCCCAATTCCGACGGCATCGACGTCGATTCCAGCCGGAATGTGCGGATCTCGAATTGCGACATCGACTCGAACGACGACTGCATATCGCTCAAGGCCGGCCGCGACGCCGACGGCCTGCGCATTAATAAACCCAGCGAGAATATCCTGGTGGAGAATTGCCGCTGGGGCTACGGGCACGCCGGCGTGGCCATCGGCAGCGAAACCTCGGGCTCGATCCGCAACGTCGAGGTCCGCGATTGCACGGCCTCGGACGGCAATCAGGCTCCGATCCGCTTCAAATCGACCGCTAGCCGCGGGGGAGTGGTGGAAAACATCGTTTACAAAAATATCGAAATGCACAACGTTCGCAGGGCATTCGAGTTCAACCTGCTTTACGGGGGCTCGAATGCCAACAATCCGCCGGCCCCGGTTCTGGTAGTGATCCGCAACGTGCAACTTATAAACATCACGGGCGACGCCCAGAACGCGGGAATAATGTATGGATTGCCAGACAGCCCCATCAGGGACGTGAAGTTCGAAAACTGCAAAGTCTCGGCGCAAAAAGGCCTGGAAGTTCAAAATGTGAAAGACGTGGATTTTTCCGGCCTTGATTTAACCGTCAAGGAAGGCGAACCTATTATATTTAAAGATGCGAAACCCGATGAGACAAAGCAGCCGGCGACGCCCGTCTCGGCACAAGGCGCGCAAACAAATTGAATGCAAATTGTAAAATGCAAATTGCAAATTTCAAATTGAACCAATATTTGCTGTTATTTAAGGATCGAATTGACATGTTATACAACAAGATTAGACCGGTCCGGATTGCGCAATTGTTTACAATGGCCTTGGTTGTCTTTGCCGGCGCGATTTCGGCGCAGGCCGCCCCTATAGCGCCCTGGGGTTTCTACGCCCAAAAACCTGACGAGTGGTTTAGCAGCGACAAATGCCGGGAAATCATCGCCAACATCCTTACCTGGCAGGACGTCGAAGGCGCCTGGGTGAAGAATCAAGACAACACGGCGAAACCGTTTACGGGCGATAAAAAAGAACTCCGCGGCACGTTCGACAACGGCGCCACCACGCCGGAAATACGCTTTCTCTCCCGGGCCTATCGCATCACGAAAGACGAGCGATGCCTGGACGCGGTGAACAAAGGCCTGGACCTGATATTAAAGGCCCAGTACCCGACCGGCGGCTGGCCGCAGTCGTATCCGCCCGACCAGCAGTATCATCGCTTTATTACCTTCAACGACGACGCAATGACGCGGCTAATGCAGCTTTTGCACGATATTATCACGACGCACGATTTTGATTTCCTCGACTCCGAGCGCATGGCCGCCATAAAGCAGAGTTTCCAGAAGGGGATTCAATGCATTTTGAAATGCCAGATCGTCGTTAACGGCAAACTCACTGTGTGGTGCGCTCAGCATGACGATAAGGACTTAAAGCCGCAGCACGGACGAACGTACGAACTGGTATCGCTGAGCGGCTCGGAAAGCGGCGGCGTTTTGGAATTGCTGATGAGCCTGGATAATCCCAGCCCTGAAGTCATCCGCGCCGTAAAAAGCGGGGCAGAGTGGTTTGCGGCCTCGAAAGTCACCGGCATCCGTGTAATCTGGGCGAACGGCGAGAGGCAAGCCATCGAAGATAAAGACGCCCCGCCGCTTTGGGCCAGGTTTTACGATATCGAAACCAACCGCCCGATTTTCTCCGGCCGCGACGGCGTAAAAAAATTCAACATGAACGAAATCGAAGCCGAGCGCCGCAATGGCTACCGTTGGTACGTCGAAGAGGGCCGGTTCGTGGCCGAGAATTATGCTAAGTGGAAGGAAAAATGGCTCAAACCGGCCTCAACGACAATCGAAAACGAGATCAAGGATAAGATCGAAAAGGCAGATGTTACAGTGGCGGCCGATGGCTCGGGAAAGTTCAAAAACGTGCAAGAGGCCGTGGATGCGGCGCCTGCGGGGCTTTCAAAACCGTACGTCATATTCGTTAAAAAGGGCATTTATAAAGGTCCGCTCACGATCCCGGCCGACAAGCCATTCATTCATCTCGTGGGCGAAGATTGGGACACGACCGTTTTGACCGGAGATCTGAATGCCAGAATGCCCGGAGCGGACGGCAAGCCCATCGGAACTTTTAAAACCGCCTCGACTGTAATAGCCGGCGACGATTTCTCCGCGGAAAACATCGCCTTTGAAAACAGCTTCGGACTGGGCAGTCAGGCCCTGGCCGTGCAGATCACCGGCGACCGCGGAGTATTCAAACACTGCCGGTTCCTGGGTTGGCAGGACACGATTTTGGTAAACGCCGGGCGGCACTACTTTGACGATTGCTACATCGCCGGGCACGTGGATTTCATCTTTGGAGCGGGCACGGTCTTTTTCGATAAATGCCTGATCCACTGCCGGGCGAAAGGATATATCACGGCGGCCTCCACGCCCGAGGATAAGCCTTTCGGCTACGTGTTTTCAAATTGCAGGATTACGGGAGAGCCGGAAACGAAGAAGAGCTATCTTGGGCGGCCTTGGCGGCCCTTTGCCGCCGTGGCTTTTTTGAACACTGAAATGGCCGATACCATCGAGCCCGCCGGATGGAACAATTGGCGCGATCCGACCCGTGAAAAAACCGCCCGATATGCCGAATACAAAAGCACCGGCCCGGGCGCAAATCCCGAGGCCCGGGTTTCCTGGTCCAAACAACTCAGCGACGACCAGGCCAAGACGTACACGCCGGAGAACGTCCTCGGCGGGGAAGACGGCTGGAAACCGCAATAAGAAAAATACCCGTGAATATCGAGATATGGATATATGCGTACAATTTTGATATTCACGATAATAACCAACTTGCTTATCGGCGGAATGCTTTTTGCCGGGGACGAGACCCGCTCGCCGTTGAGAACTTCGAACGCCGCGTTTCCTGTAGCCATAAGCGTGGATGCCGCGCAAACTAAGGGCGAATTGCGGCCCATTTGGCGGTTTTTCGGGTGCGACGAGCCGAATTACGCCTACATGAAGGACGGCAAAAAGCTGCTCACAGAACTTGGGCAACTGGGGCCACATACAGAACTTCTCCCTTCTCCCAATGGGAGAGGGGCAGGGGGTGAGGGCGATGGCGTTAAGATCTCAAACCCCCTCACCCTAACCTTCTCCCAAAGGGAGAGGGGACTCAAGGAAAATATTTTTTTCCGCACGCACAATTTACTGACAACCGGCGACGGCACGCCGGCCTTGAAATGGGGCAGTTCCAACGCTTACACCGAAGACCAGCAGGGCAGGGCGGTTTATGACTGGACCATCCTGGACCGGATCTTCGACACTTACCTCGAGCGCGGAGTGAAGCCTTACGTCGAGATCGGCTTCATGCCCAAGGCGCTTTCGATCAAGCCCGAGCCCTATCAGCACCGCTGGACGCCGACTGCAAAATACGACGAGATCTATACCGGCTGGTCTTATCCGCCCAAGGATTACTCGAAATGGGCGGAACTGGTCTATCAGTGGGCCAAACATTGCGGGGAAAAATACGGGCAGGACGAGGTCGATCGCTGGTATTGGGAGGTCTGGAACGAAGCAAATATCGGCTACTGGCGCGGCAGCCGGGAGGATTTTTTTAAATTGCACGATCTCGCCGTGGATGCCGTGCGCCGCGCCGTGCCCAAGGCGCGGGTGGGCGGGCCAGACATGGCCGGCAGCGATCCAAAATATATGCGGGCGTTTTTTGAACATTGCCTGCGCGGCGCGAATTATGCCACCGGAAAGATCGGCACGCCGCTGGATTTCATTTCATTCCACGCCAAGGGGCAGCCTAAGTTTGTCAACGGTCACGTGCAAATGGGCATCGCCGCCCAGTTAAGCGGCATCGACCGCGGTTTCGCCGTTATCGCGTCCTATCCCGAGCTTAAAGGAAAGCCGATCGTGATCGGCGAATCCGATCCGGACGGCTGCGCAGCCTGCCAAGGGCCGCAACTGGGATATCGCAACGGCACGATGTATTCCAGCTACACGGCCGCGAGTTTCGCCCGCAAGTACGATCTGGCGGAAAAGCATGGTGTTAACCTGGAAGGCGCTTTGACCTGGGCCTTCGAGTTCGAGGACCAGCCGTATTTCGCCGGGTTCCGCGTCCTGGCCACCGGCGGCGTCGATCTGCCCGTGTTGAACGTGTTCCTCATGTTCGGCCGCATGGGCGGCAAGCGCGTGGCAGTGCAAAGTTCGGGCGGCGTTCCGCTTGATGAGATTATCAAAAGCGGCGTTCGCGGCTCACCCGACGTATCGGCCCTGGCGAGTTTGGAAACGAAAAAACTGAGCGTTCTGGTTTGGCACTATCACGACGATGACCTCATGGGCCCGGACGCCGCGGTGGACCTTGCCGTAAGCGGACTGCCGATAAACTCCGGCAGCGCGCGGCTGCAACACTATCGCATCGACCAGAATCACAGCAATGCCTTTACGGTCTGGAAAAAAATGCACTCGCCGCAGACGCCGACGCCGGAACAATACGCCGAACTCGAAGCGGCCGGCCGATTAACGCAAATCGACGCCCAGGCAACCATGGCGGTTGAGAACGGCAAGGCATCGTTGCGATTTACTTTGCCCCGGCAGGCCGTATCGCTTGTTGTGCTGGAATGGGACTAAACGGCAGGTTTCACCACGGAGGCGCGGAGATCACGGAGATCAGAAAGAAAACATATTTCAATAACTGAATGTTATTTATGATCTTTAGTTGTTTTTTCCGTATACTCCGATTCTCCGCGGTGTATTTGAAGGATATTCTCCACGGCTGCCTCGTCCATTGTTGTAGCGGGATCAAACTTATCCGAGTTCATATAATCAAGCAAACTATGCAATAATTGACGGGCTTCGGGTTTGTCTTGCAGTGCGGGCAGATCGATGGAGCAAATCAATAGTTTCCCCGGCCCGACTTTTACTTCAAATATCGAACCCAGCTTGTGCAGTCGTTCGTAATTGTCGATCACCTGCAAGAGCGGCCGGTAGTCCTTGGGCATCGAGTCTAAAACGATCGGCCGGGAATTTTTCAGCAGGTGGAACCATTGCCAGTTGGCGTAATGATCGGTGGGAAATTGCGCGAATGCCGGATGGTTTGGATCGCACAAAATGCCCAGCGTTCCCGGGGCGACCGGAAAATTCCTTTCCAGGGCGAATTTTTTGAACATGCCATAGTTCCAGAAATCGGGGGCAAAGGCGCCCTCGACGCTATTTGCGAGTTTCGAGGGTTCGGGCAGCAATAGAACGCTGCCGCCTTTAGCCAGCGTGCGACGTGCGTTGTCGTCAAACTCTCGGCAAACAACCGCCTTGCCCGGATCGGCATCGACTGCATTGGGATATACCCAGATGTCATAAGAGTTTTTGAAGTTCGTGCCTGCGATGGCCAATTCCAGGTTAAGTTTCGCGGGGGCGGAAAATTTATCGAGTGGAATGCGGATTTCGCCCAGCGATGTAATTTTCCCTTGCAAAATATTCATTTTTGGCAGTTCGCTCGACGCCAATGTTTTTCCGTTGACATCGCGGATTGTATACATGGGAGTCGCGTCATTGATTTCGAGCGGTCCGTAATTCGCTATTTCGAATTTCGCATCAAGAGTTTCGCCGCTGGTCCATGTGCGTTTCGGCATTAGCGTAAGCGGCACGGTTTCGGAGCAGAATTCGCGCCACTTGGCCGGCTCGATCAAACCCTTCGACTCCATGAAGGCGTTCAGTATGCCCACCAACGCAGTGCCCTGGCCGGGGAAATCTTGGAGATCAAGCAACTGAAAACCGCCAAAATCCCTGGTGCGCAAGGCTGCTTCAATATCTTCGCGATAACATATTATTGATAATGCGCCGGTGGCGCGGAGAAAATCATCGGCCAAATTCAACATGCCTTTTTCTTCAAGCCGTTTACGGAAGGCCTCCAGGTTGCGCGGTTTAAGCACGCCGGTATATTTTTCCATCTCGCGGAAGTCGGGAGCGACTTGATACTGTCCGACTTCATGACCGATAACCGGCACTTCGACCGAAGAGATTTCGGCCGAATAATCTTTTTCCGTCGAAGGCGGGCCGAGTTGCACGTGGCCCAGCGGCGGATCGACCGTGGCGAACGAGCCGCGAACCTTTTTGCCGTCAACTTGAAAACTGGTCATGTAATCGTCGCCCGCCTCAGGCTTGGGGAACCAGTTGTTCGAGCCTTGGGCGTACAAGTGCCTGGGGTCGAGTTCGCGAAAGTGTTTTATCAGGGGAGCCATGATTTCCTGTTTTCCGCCCAGTTCGTTTCCCAGCGAGAGCATGACAAAGGAGGGATGGTTGCCAAAATATCGCAGGATCCGCTCGCCCTCGGCCTTGAGGAAATCGTCGTGCTCCGGATCGCTGAATTCCTTCCAATTCGGAAGCTCAGGCTGCAAATAGATTCCCAACTGGTCGGCGGCCTGGAATGCGGCATCGGGCGGGCACCAGGAATGAAATCGATAATGATTGATGCCGTAAGATTTTGCGATTTTGAAAACCCGCAGCCAGCCGTCTACCGTCATGGGCGGATATCCGGTCAGTGGGAATACGCATCCTTCGTGCTTGCCGCGTAGGAACGTGGTCCGGCCGTTGACGCAAAATTGTGTATCGTGCGTGGCGAAGTGCCGATGTCCGAATGAAATTGTCCGCTCGTCTTGCACCCCGTCGCCTTGCAGTTTGAGCGTAAGCTGGTTAAGCGCCGGTTGAAATTCATCCCACCACTTGGGCCGGTCGCCAAAAGGAACTTCGACTTCGGCGTTGCCGTCCTGTTCGTCCCACTTTACGTCGAATGCAGACAGCGTGGATGAAAGATCCTCTTTGATGGTAAAATACAATTTGCCTTTGCCCGGCTGGCCAGTGGCGTTGCCCAAACGCACTTTTACTTTAGCGACCGTTTTCGAGGAGTAGATATCCATGGGATAGATTTGCACGTCGTCGATCCACACCGCATCGGTGGCTTTCAGGCCGATGCGTCCGATCATACCGTTCCAGTTGGTCTGGGTGTGCTCGCTTATCTGGTGCGGATCCCCGATGGGCGGATGTTTTTTATTATCGACAAGCAGCGTCAAACTATGTTTGCCGGGAGTCAGAGAGCCTAGCGCGTACTCGTGCGGCGCGACAAGCGAATCCTGCTCGCCCAGGTCTTTGCCGTCGATCCACAGGCGGCTGGTCTTGGTGCGTTCTAAAAACAGCACGATGCGCTTGCCCGACCATTCGGCCGGCACTTGAAAATCCCGCTGGTACCAGGCCGCGCCAATGTAGGGAAAGAGCCGGGTTAGGCGTTCGGTCTCTTGGGCTTCGTTGGGCGATCCCTTGTGATTTTCGTCGGTTGTGCCGGGCAGTTGGATTTGGTCCTTTAAATGGTTTTGGAACCAATTATTTGCAATACCTTCATTTTTCGGGTCCAGTGCGAAGCGCCATTGACCGTCCAGCGGAATCCAGTTATCGACCGCGAACGATGGCATCGCAGAGAATAAAAAGAAGCATAGAGTAAAAAATGCCGCTCGTTTCAATGTCTTCATCGGACTTTACTCCTATTTGTGCGATGTTCTTATCTATATTCGTGAATACAATGATGCTGTCGTATTTTAATATTCAGCGAAATAATGTCGTATGGAACATGAAAAAACTCCGGGAGCAAGCTCCCGGGCTAAACTTTCAATCCGACATTCATTATCTGACATTCAATAAACTATTCGGTAGCGTTGTTTACATGCGTCGGTTCGCCGGAAAAAACACGGTAGGAGTGCGGGGCGATAACGGTTTCGAAAACGACCTTGTCGCCCCTGGGTTGGCCGGTCATGCCGCGGCCGGCTGGTCCGCCGAACCCTCGGCCGTCCATGAGGTCGTTAAGGGCGGTGATCCCGCGGTTAACGACAATTTTTACTTCGACCGGATGCGGCAGGAACGACTCCACGATAAACGTGTCGTTGTCGTAAACGAACAAACTCACCCCGCTGGGGCCTTCCACGCGCACGGGAAGGTCGCGAGTGATGACCTCTTTGATTGTGGTCAGCACTTCGGCTGGCAGGGCGTATAAATCGGCAAAATTGTCGGGGATCGTCAAAACATACAATATGCCCTTTGCATAATCGGCTTCCAGCAACACCGGGTATCCGTTGCCTTGCGACATGCAGGAGAGCAGATCCCAGGCGTCATTGGTGATGTATTCGATCTGCGGCAGTAAAATCTCCTTTTCCGAGCGGTAAATGTTGGTCCTCCGCCAGAATTCCCTCGACAGGACTTTTTTATCGCTGATGCGGAGCTCGACAATGTCTTCGATGCCCTTTCCCTGCAAAGCCCTAAGCAGCCCGGAGGTGATTACCACGTTTTTGCCGGCGACTAATTGACCTTTGATTTTTTCCACAATTGCCGGATCGAACCGGGCCGATTCGGTGAGGAAGATCATCTTGGCTTCGGCAGGGAATTCGGGCGTAAGTTCGATGGGGACGCCCAGCATGCCGATGTAGTTGTGCAGAAAATCCTCGCCGCTGGAGTGATATGGTTTATAACTCATCACTCCCATGGGCTTGCCGAGCTTGCCGAGGAATCCGTCTGCCTGGTCGAAGACAAATCCGGCGGTTCGGCCGACCTGTGTGTCCGGCGCGAAAGTTCCGTCATCCTGGCGGACGGGCTCGATCAATTGGCCGAAGCTGAAAAGCGTGATCTCCGGCGCTTTGGCAAACAGCGTCAGCCAGAGCTGCTCGGCATAGCGGTCCAGATATTGGCGGCTAAACGGATCGACCCAGCCGCCGCCGACCAACGCCGACCAACGCTTCGCGTCGGTGCCCGGTCGGTGCCCGCCGCCCGGCTTCACGTTATCCAGATACCGCATGATCAAATAACTTTGATACTGTTGCAGGTGCTGCTGGGTAAAGACCGGGTCGCGGGTTTCGGTGCCGGTGTAAATTCCGTCGAATATTTTCGGCTCGGCCTCAAGGTTGTAGCCCAGGCCCTGGTAGTGCTCGTACCAATTCGGATACTTGATGACCATCTTAACCTTGGGATTAATTGCCTTGGCGGGCTGGATTACCAGATTGCGGGAGACATCCTCCATCAGAGCCAGGCGGAACTGGGTCCAGGTCTTATCGCCCTTGGCCTTGATGCACGATTCGCACTTGCAACTGGTGAAGAAAAAGTCGTCCAGGATGATCTCGTCGAAGTGCCGGGCGGTGAATTCGACGATTTCCTTGAGTTTTTGCCGGTCTTCAGGCGTCGTGTAACAGAAGGATTGGAAATGATTGCGTTCGCTCCTGACTGTGGCGATGCCGCCGGCCGTTTTTATGCCCTTGGCGTTGAAAAACTGCTTGGCTTTGGATATGGCCTCTTCGTCGGGCATCGTCCGGTCGCGGAAGGTTTCAAGATAGACCTTGTCGACGTGCACTTGTTTTTCCAGCACGTTCCATCGGGCAGCGAGCCAATCGGTGTTCTTCATTTGCTGCACTTCCTGTGCCCTGACATATACGGCGACTTTGAAGTTCTTATAATTTTCGGCCGCTTGCAACGAGGAAAACAGGAGAGTAAAGACTACCAAGAACGGCAAAGAATTTATTGCAAATCGTTTCATAAGTTAAATTCCCTAGGATCATTTATTGAGTATCCGATATAATGTAGCAGGCACACTCCGTGTGCCGTTTTGATATTTTCGACGCGAATTCGGACGGCACACGGAGTGTGCCTGCTACATTACAATTCGCGAATAATTACTTTCCCGATTGTTCCGACGGTTCGATGAAGGCCGCCAGGGCGTAGATCAGTGCTGCGTTCCAGTTGATGGCGATTTCGTTGGTGCGGAAGTCGTCTTGGATGTCGTGCCAATTGGTCGCTCCCGGGTGCGAACCTCCGACCAGATATCCGGGCCAGGGATCGATCACGTTGTCGCCCCCGGAGCGGCGATCGTGCGGGTGCATGGGCGGCCGGTCGCCCAGGCCGGTGACAAATGAACGTCCATAATAGTTGCGCCCAAACAGGTGATTTATGGCGTCCAGCGCGGTTTCCAGATATTCGGGCTTTGGCGACAGGCGGTAGGCGGCGCAAAGGTTCAGGGTTTGCCGCGCCACTCCGCCGTTGCAACCCCAATAATATTGCGTGCCCAAGGGGCGGGCATAACCGTGCTGGTCGCGTGCTTTTACGATTTCGTCGGCCGTTGCCAGCAGGCTTTCGCGGACTTGGGCAAGCAGGGCTTCATCGCGGCCGGGGCGCTTGGAAAACAGATATGTAAACAGGCCCAGGTTTTTTACTTCCTCCCAATCCCAGTTGCGGTCGAATTTTCCTTGCCCGGATTTTATGCGGGTTTCCAGATCGGCGAGCACTGCGGGATCGGCGGTGGTCTCCCAGAGTTCGGCCGCGGCCCACAGCCGGTCGTCCGAATCCGGAGATTCATAAGGCCCCGTGTTAAAACCCTTTTGATCGGCCTTGTGATATTCCGGATTGGCTTTGAGGAACTGGTAGCTTTTTTTGGCGGCTTCAAGGCAGCGGTCGGCATAATCGGGATCGTAAGGCCGGAAATGCCGGGCGGCCATGGCAGTCGTGGCCGTGAAATCGGCGGTTGCCGTGCTGCCCCAGGGCGTGAAAAATCGAGGCGCCGTTTCCTTCTCCGGCAATATGAATCCGCCGAATTGCCTGGTGGTGACCTTGTGATATGCCGAGCCGTCGGGGGCTTGCATGGTCAAGAGCCAGTCTATTTCCCATTTCATTTCGGCCAGGAAATCGGGCAGCTTGCCGCCGGACTCGGGGATATCGAGGCGGATTTTTTGGATTTGCGGGCCGAAATCTTCCCATGCCCGGAACATCGCGCCCACGGTCACGCCGGCATTGACCGTGTATTTGTTGTAATCGCCGGCGTCGTGCCAGCCTTTTGTGCCGTCTTTTCGGACGTGCTCGCCGGTGACGGAATCGAGCCAGGCGTCTTCCAGATGGCAGGCTTCATGGGCGAAGGTATTGCCGTTGTGCGTGCCTTTTACGGCCGTGCCGCAGCGCCACAGGTACATGCCCCGCATGACGGTGTAAAAGGGCCGGTTGTACACGTCGCCGGCCACGCGGAAGGGAGCGGATTTTCCCACGCCTGCAATATCCAACTGATATTCGCCGGGCTCTTTAAGCGCGGAAAAGTCGGCCGTGTAGAGCTGCTCGTTGGTGTCGGCGTTTAAGATCGGGCCGGTGGCTGTGCCTTCAAAAACTTTTTCGTTATCCTTGACGCGCACCACGGCAAATTTCAAACACTCCGCGGCAATGGATGCCTTTTTTTCCTTGGCAGGCAGGTACCCGACGGTGTTAAGTCGGATTTTGGGGGCCTCTTCGGCCGCAAATATCATCGTAACCAGGCAGGTCGCCAGCGCGCTTGTAAAATACGTTGTGATGCGCCATTTTTTCATTTATTGTCTCCTCTTTGTCTTATGACCGGTAATGAATGTCGCGTTTTACCGTCAGAGCCGGGCCGTGTCGGCCCGGAATTACCGGGGCGACACGCCCCGGCTCTGACTTTTCATGCGACATGATTTTTCTTGACTCCCAATAAACAATTCAATGAGCATTATTTGTATGAGAATTAATGATTTTACTAATCTACCTGAAGTCCATGGCCTAAAATGCGCCGTCGATGAATTCGCCGTGTCGCATGTACCCGGGCATGAGCTTTACTTTGAGCACCGCGCCTTGGGGAGGCAGGCGCAGGCCGAAGTCGATTTCGTCGCCGTTCCACAGCCGTTTCATTTTCCACACGCCGGAGTCGAACTGGCCTTCTTCGACGCGGACGTAGATGGCCGCTTTTTTCTCGGGATCGTGGGAAAGGAACCGCACGCGGGAGTCGAAACCCAGAACGAGCAATTCGTCGGGGCCGAGTTCGCCGATCAGCGTCCGGCCCATCAATTCATTTGCATTGGCCGGCGTGTTGGTTTGGCCCGGCGCCGCCCAGCCGCGCGGAATGTGGAAATCGACCTGCGCGTCATAACTCTCCAAGTGAACCAGGTCGCTGTTCCTGAGGTGTTCGGCCACTGCACAATGCAGTTTGCCCGCCGATTGCAATTCGGTCAGTGTGGGTATGGCCGGAGCGAGCAACTGATAGTTCATGGCCATAGCGGCCAATTCCGGGCGCAATTTGCGGGTTCCGTCCAATTCGTCGACGCCAAAGGGAGAAAAACCCAATGCCCCGTCGGCCAGGGCGTAAAAAAGGTATCGGGCGTTGACCGTGGTGCCGCCGGTCTCGGGAATGAAGAGCGGATTGTCCGGCCTCCGGTAATAATTGCAGTCTCTTTGGAAGGCGATAAAGTCGGAATGATAGATATCCGGGGCGATCAGATTGATATCGGGCGTGACCGCTTTCCAGATATCGAGGACATTGAAGGTCGGGCCGCCGCTGGGATATGTATCGCCCGGCCGTTCCAAGGTGCGCTCGCCGCGAAGCCAGGCGTTTACGTACATGGGCAGGTTATAGACCGCCTTGCCGGCCTTTGCCACCTCGTTTATGTAAGTCGCCACGGAATAAGCGGCGAAGTACTCGTCGGCGTCGGGGCCGAAGACCTCTTTCCACGTGCCCTGTTGCGGCGCAGTCGTCCCGCCTGCATTTTGACGCTTCATTGATTTAACAACCGCTTCCGGGACGGCCGAGGCAAACAACTGGTTGGCCTCCTCGGAATAATCGCGGAGTGACCCGAGCGAACCGGATTCGTTTTCCACCTGCACCATGATAACCGTTTGCTTTGTGCCATCGAACTGTTTTAGATGCGACATCAGGGCCCGAAACGCCCGCCTGTCGGCGTCAAGGTTGGCCTTGCCGTGGGGCGAAAGCACGAGAATGCCTTTGCCGTTCGGGCCGATAACGTGAGGGTATTTTTCCGGATTGGTTTTAATCCATTCCGGCGCGTAATTCATCATGCCGTTTTTCCAGGTGGCGAACCATAATAGGATCAAGCGGAGTTTTCGAGCCCGGGCGCCTTCGATGATGCGATCGAGTTCCTCGAAATTGAACTTTCCCGGCTGCGGCTCGACCGCTTGCCAATACACGGGCACTTCGACGGTGTTGACGTGCAGGGCCTCGAGCTGCGGCCAGACTTCTTCCATGGTCGCGGCCCAGCCGCTGGAATTATGCACTTGCGCTCCCAGGGCGATGAAGGGCTTGCCGTCGACGAGGAATGTATATCGACCGTTCTGAGCCGTGAATTTCGGTAAAGGCTGAGCTAGAGCGGTCGCCGTGAAAAGGAGATATAAGGAAAGGCCCAGAATTAGCTTGAAACAGAAAACTTTAGTCATGTTTTTCCCTTCATCGTTTTTGTGTTGATGATTCACCGGGTAGCACCGGTTCTTGAACCGGTGCGGGAAAGCCGTTGGAGGATATAAAGAAGAATCTGGTCTTTTCGTTAACCTCTTGCGATCAAGTCGCTCAGGTTCAAGAACCTGAGCTACCCCTTTTGTAGCCATGTATATCAACATTTATTGTAATTATTGATCCGGATCAGGTAGAAAGATGCGGGTGGGTTTGTCGCGGTCGCAGGTTAATTGGCCGTCCCTGCACTGAAGTTCGCCAACCTGGATTACCGTGCGCCGACCGGAGTATGGATCGTCGGGCACTGCATCTTTTCCGCCTTGGTGGGTAAAATAGAAAATGAAGGCTCGATCGCCGGAAACTACAACGTCGGCGTGTTGGCCCTTGGACCTGTCCGTGGGGCTTTGCCCGGGATCTTTAAGCAGGTTTTCTTTCTGCCGCGTCCACTTCAGGCAATCGTCCGATTTGTACACGGCCAGCCCTTGCCAGACGTCGGTAATCATCCAGTAATGGTCTTTCCATTGGAATACGTTGGGCCCTTCGCCGTGCTGGTCGGTTATAGCCGGGCCTTGGTCGGTCCAATTATAAAGGTCCGGACTATCGGCGTAGTAGATGTAACTGTTATCGCGTTCGTTTTTATACCACAGGCGCCAGGTGCCGTCGGGAAGTTGGAAAACGCAGGCGTCGATGACCCGATCGGATGCCAGTTTCAATTCCGATTCGAATTTCCATTTAAGCATGTCGCCGCTGGTAAGATGAATTATGCTGCGCGGGGCGTTCCAATCGCTGAAAATGCCCGGCACTATGGAAAGATACATGTGATATATGCCGCCGTGATAAAGCACCTCCGGGGCCCAATGGGTGTAATCGTCTTTGCCGTAGTCGATGTCGGCCGTTCCGCGGTATTTCCAGGTGGCGCCGCCGTCAGGTGACTCGGCTATTCCGATTCGCGTGCCGTGGACCCAGGACACGCCCTTGGCGTCAGGCAAAGTGGCGCGGCGGTTGGTGTAGAACATGAACCATTTGTGCTCCTGGCGGTTGTAGCAGAGCGTGGGATCGGCCGCCCCGTCGTAAACCAGATCGCGGAACAAGGGTTTGGCCGCCACCTTGCCGGCTTGTTCCTCCGGGGCCGGTTCGGCGGCGGAGATGAAATTGCCGGACATGATCCCAATAAT
>JBEKZY010000380.1:0-4502 GCA_049509395.1 Thermoguttaceae bacterium
GTTTGCCCACAATGCAACGCCCATTGCAAATGAGGTTCAAAAAAATAAATTATCGAGTCGTTGTCTGGGTGACTTTAACTGTCTGGCCATCGGTGAGTTCGCTCAGGTCGCCCATGATGACATCTTCGTTGCCGGTAACCTTAATCCAGGGATCGCCAATCTTCATCTTATCGACCTCGACCCAGGCTCCGTCACTAATGCCCACCTCGACTGGAGTCTTAACGGCCTTATTGTTTTGCAGGAGAAAACAGTAGGTTTGGTTGCCCAACACCGTGAGCGCCTTCTGCGGTAATGCGAAAACGTCGGGTCGTTGGACGAGCACCTTTGTGTAAACATACATGCCTGGCCGCAATCCGTCGTACTCTTTGGCCGAGAGATCGATCTCCGTCCACAACGTCCTGGTTTTTTCACGTATCGCCCAGGAGGTCCGGGTTACCTTGGCGGGTATCTGCAAGCCGCTCAGCGCCTCGGCACGGATCACAGCCTCGGTCCCCTTTTGCACGTAGCGGGCATAGGCCTCGGGAACATCCAGGAAAATCCGCAATATGTCGGTGCGAGCCACGACGAAGATTGCCGATGGATTTTGCGACGACTTGTCACCCGTAACCGCCTGCACATAGTCGCCGGTGTTGGCATTGCGGACCGTCACAATCCCGTCGTAGGGAGACGTTATTTGTGTATATGCCAGCATGGCCGCCGCCTTGCGCTCGTCCGCCTCGGATACCTTGACTTTGGCCTTTTGGGTTTCCACGTCGATCTTGGCTTTTCCCAGATTGGCCTCGCTGGTCACTCGATCTGCCTCCCTCGCAGCCACTGCGGCTAATGCGGCGTCTCGTGCGGCTTTACTCGAATCGAGTTGTCTCTGCGTCTCGGTGAGGACATCCTTGTCGACGACTTTTTCTTGCACCATTTGCGTCAGACGTTTCACCTCGGACTCCCAGCGAATGACTTCTGCCTGAGACTTTCCGACATTTGCCTTTGCCTCGTCCAACTGTGCGATCGCCATTTGGATGTTGCTTTCGGCCACCACCACCAATTGTTGCGCTTGATCCACCTGACTTTTATCCAACCCGACTTGGGCCATTTTTCGCTGATGATCTTCGTCCAGTTCGGGAACGAAAATCTCGGCCAGCAAATCGCCTTTTTTCACCTCTTGACCAATGTCCACGTTGAACTGCTTAATGAAACCGGAGACCTTGGAGAAAATTGATGTCTGCTCGTATGCCTGGACGAAACCAGGCTGCTCGACCGAGTAGTTGATGTTCCGCCGCTCCGGCTTGACAATCCGAACTGTCGGATCGGTACTCGCGGCACGGTTCATTTCAGGTTTATTTTCACTGCAGCCTGAAGCCAAGGTGGCGAGGACTACCAGCCCTAGCATGCCGACGCCGCCCATGGCCCAATCTGTTTGCCGCACTCGTTGTGATCGGGGCTTAAACCTGGATAAATTCCGTATTAAGAACCTATCCAAAAACCGATAACATTTTGAAATCATTGAGTAACAATCCATATAATCCTCGTGAATTCGCCCTCACCCTAGCCCTCTCCCAGAGAGAGAGGGGACTTTTTTGGGGCTAAATATAGTCTCCGTTAACATGGGTTCCGTCAAATAAGATTGGGTCTTCTATAGGCTTAGGCCCTCCGTGAACGGCCTCGGCCGCATGTTCGCCGGCATCACGATGTCGGCTGGAAGGATCGTCCGGATCGATCGACGGCGAAATCTTTTTCGAGTCGCCCATCACCAGCGCGAACATAGCCGGTATGATTAGAAGCGTGGCAAAGGTCGAAACCACGAGCCCGCCTATCACGGCCCGTCCCAGCGGGGCCGCCATTTCGCTGCCTTCTTCCAAGGCCATGGCCATCGGCACCGTGCCTAACACCATTGCTGCCGCGGTCATCAGAATAGGTCGTAACCGATCTCGGGCCCCTTCGACGGCCGCTCGCCGAACCGATGCCCCGGCCTTCCAGTGGTCGTCCATGAAGGCAGTTAGCAGCACCGAGTTCGAAACCGAGACGCCGATACACATGATCGAGCCCATAAAGGACTCGATGTTCAGGGTAGTTCCCGTATACAGCAGTATGACGGCCACGCCACAGACCACACCCGGCACGGCGCCGATCGAGATCAGCCCTAGACGGAACGACTGGAAGAAGCCGGTCAATAACACGAGAATCACTACGACCGCCAGGGCCAAGCCGATGGCCAGGGAATGGAACATCTCCGTCATGGGCGTAACCTGGCCGCGGACACTCACGTGCACTCCGCGGGGCGGTTGCCCGGCGGCTTCGATGGCTCGATCGATGCGGGTTGTCGCCCGGCCCAGATCGTCACCCTCGATATTTGCCGTAATACTCAGATAACGCTGCATGGAACTGCGATCGATTTCCCCCGATGCGGTCCCAGTATGCACCGTGGCAACGTCGCGGATCATCAGGTTGCTGTCTGGATTGGCCATGGCCAACGGGAGTGTTTCGACTTGTTGTGGCCGGTTCATCCGCTGCTGGGGCACTTGGACCTGAACCTGGTAGTCGACTCCGCTTTTCGGATCGCGCCAATAGTTCTTAGCCACATAGCGGCTGGAAGATGTTCCCACCAATAGCGCGTCGGTAACATCTTTCACGTCCACGCCGCTGAGTCCCGCCTTCTGGCGATCGATATCCACTTTTACCGTCGGATAGTCGAGCTGCTGATAAAGCTGAACGTCGCGGAGGCTGGGTATCTTCTTCATCTCATCCAGGACTTTAATCGCGTGGGAGCGAACGGCGTCCCTTTCCGGTCCGGCAACAATTATCTCGACCGGCGCGGGCGAACCGAAACTCATCACCGTGCTGACAATGTCGCCCGGTTCAAAGCCGAAAGAAAACCGCTTCGCTCGCGCTTCCGCTTCCTCTGGCGAGCACCCTTCTTGCATCAAGATTCCCTTTAACCATGGAATAACCTGTTCCGGCAGCGCTTTGCGCAGGCACTCGCGCAGTTCAGCAATCTTTATGCCACTTTTCCCCTGTAGCCGCACCCGAAGTTGACCGTCGTCCGTGCCTCGCATGAAAAGCAAAATATTATTGGTAGCGGTGTTGGTTGCCCCCAATCCCACGTAACCCATCGATATGGCCACTTTTCCCTTGGTTTCCGCGTCGATCACTTCCAGGATTTTAAGCGCACATTTCCGCGTCAATTCGTATTCAGATCCCGGAGGACTGCGAAAACGAATCACGAACTGGCCGGAATCGACTTGGGGAAACAATTCAGTGCCGACCTGCCTGCCGACCTGCCATAGCACCAGGCCGCATGCGGCCAAGTACGCCGGCACCAAAATCCAGCGGAATTTTATTATCTCATAAACTATTCGCTGGAATACGGGCAGGAACTTTTCGATGTAGCCCTTTTTGGCGGCATGCTCTTCGGCCCTGTATCGGATGCACCATACGGAAAATACCGGCACGACCGAACTCGACATAAGGTACGCCGCAATCATCGCGAATCCCACTGCAACTGTCAGCGGCATGAACAACGAACGCACCGGCTCCTTCATGACAAATGTCGGAATGAATACTGAGAGAATGCAGAGCGTGGCCAGCAGCCGGGACGTGCCCGTGGCCGCGTCGCTTCGCCGCACTGCCCGGGCCACGGAATCGGTATGGCGCATCTGCACATGGGTATTCTCCACCGTGACTATAGCCATATCCACGAGAATGCCTATAGAGAGCGCCAAGCCGCCCAACGACATGATGTTGATCGTATTGCCCGTAATCCACAAACCAACCAGGGCGGCAGTCAATGCCAGCGGAATGCCTATCACAACCACGAACGCCGTGCGCAGGTCTCGCAGGAAGATCAAAATCATCAGCCCCGTAAGCAATGCGCCAATTAACCCTTCGGTGGCGACGCTTTTTATTGCCGTACGCACCGTAGGCGATTCGTCGAACTCGTAACGTACGTTTACGTCCTCGGGCACTACGGATTTGAACAACGGCATGGAATCGTTGATTTGCTGAACCACTGTAAGAGTGGAAGCCGTATCCTTCTTGACCACCGGGATGAAAATCGATCTGCGGCCGTTTACCAAGGCACAACCGTAGTTGATATCGGTAGTATCTTGAATGGTGGCCACGTCGCGGATGTATACGTCCTTGCCGGCTTTAACGGGGATGTCGCCCATTTCTTGCGGATCGGCAACCATGGCGTTGGTCGGTACCAAGGGCATCTCCCCTTGGACATACAAATTGCCCGATGGCACGACAACATTACCGGTTCCTAGCGCCGCGACTATATCCTCGGGCGAAAAGTTATGGGCACGCAGGCGGTCGGGATCGACCGTAATGACTATCGCCCGGGTGTTGCTGCCAAACGGTGAAAAAGAAACCGTACCCGGAATTTGAGCAATCAATAGCGGTCGAATACGGTATAGTCCTAAATCGGCCAACTCGCCGAGTGGTCGGGTTTTGCTCTCCAGTACAAGGTAGCCAATGGGGACATTGGCCGCGTCAAATCGCATTACAAAGGG
>JBEKZY010000381.1:0-4422 GCA_049509395.1 Thermoguttaceae bacterium
CCCAAGGATGCTCTCCGTCGGCGAGCAGCAGCGCGTGGCGGTCGCCCGGGCCCTGGCAAACAAACCCAAACTGCTCCTGGCCGACGAGCCCACGGCCAACGTCGATTCCGGTCATCAGCAGCAAATCCTGGATCTGATCCGCGAAACATGCGCCGAGGAAAACGTGGCCGTATTAATGGTCACGCACAGCCACGACGTGGCCGGTCAGTTCAAACGTGTAAATAAACTCGAAGATTTCAATTTGGCAAGTAAAAAAGTAGCTGTCAGCTAACAGCAGTCAGCTATCAGCCGAAGAAAAAAGCTGATAGCTGAAGGCTGATAGCTAAACTGAGAACTGACAACTGATAACTGAAAACTGGATAATATGAGTCTCTGGAAAATAGCTTGGCGAAGCATTCGGCAGCGCACTTTGGCCTCCGGGCTGACCGCGTTTTCGATGGGCATGGGCGTGGCCCTGGTAGTCACGGTGTTGGTGATTTACAGCGTCATCAACCAATCATTCCGCCGCGGCGCGCAGGGTTACGATTTGATCGTCGGCGCCAAAGGCAGCCAGTTGCAACTGGTCTTAAATACGGTTTTTCATTTAGGGCAACCGCTGGAAAATATTCCTTACAGTTATTATCAGGAGTTTGTCGAAGGCCGTTTCGCCCCGGCCGTGGAGGCCGCCATTCCGATATGCACCGGTCACGATTACAAGGGCTATCCGGCCGTCGCCACCATCCCGGAATATTTCGAAAAGCTCACCTACCTCGAAGACAAGAAATACAGCTTTGCCGAAGGCAAGAATTTCGAGGATGAAAACTACTGGGACGCGGTGATCGGCGACGTCGTCGCCCGGCGCACGGGTCTTAAGCTGGGCGACACTTTCTCCCCCGTGGCCCAGGCCGTCGAAACGGGTGAAAAACACCACCATCACGATTGCAAGGTGGTGGGCATTCTGAATCATACCGGCACGCCCAACGACCGGGCGATATTCATGAACATCGAAGGTTTTTGGCGGGAGCCTGCCCACATGCAAAAAACCCCTTCAGGCGTGGCCTTTTTAAGCGGCAAAAGCGGCGCAACCAGCGCAGAGACCGCAAAAAATCAAGCCTCCGTCGGCGACGACCATGAACACGACGCCCACGAAGATGAGGACCACGACCACGACGCTCAAGAGCCGACTAACAAAGAGGTGTCCGCGATCCTGGTTTGCACCCAAACACATAAACAAATTTTAGCCATGGATCTGGAGACCGTGGTAAACAAAGAGCACGTCGCCCAAGCCGTTTTTCCCTCGCTGGAGATCGCCAAATTGTTCGACAGCATCATCGGAAATATTCAAAAGCTGCTGTTGGTCCTGGCGGTTTTGGTGGTCATCGTGGCCGGAATCGGCATCATGGTCAGCATGTACAACTCCATGAGCGACAGGCGGCACGACATCGCCATCATGCGGGCACTGGGCGCAAGCCGCTATACCGTAATGTCCATTATCCTCATGGAGTCGATCCTGCTCTCGTTGGGCGGCGGGGCGCTGGGACTGCTCGTCGGCCACGGGCTGGTGGGCGCGCTGGGCTCGACCATCGCCGAACAGACCGGCGTAATCGTCAAGGCCTGGGACTTCCAAACCATCGAACTAATTCTCATCCCCGGCCTGGTTGCCCTCGCCACCCTCGTCGGATACATGCCTGCAATGTATGCCTACAAAACCGACGTGGTGAAATCCCTCATGGCGGGAACGTAAAAAAGGATGAGGGATGAAGGATGAAGGATGAGGGATGAATAAAAACTATAAACCGCTTGCGGTTTCGCGACACCCAGTGCCTACCGCCTACTGAAAACCGATTACTGAAAACTGATAACTGATTACTCACCCATGCACGTCCAGGATATCCTCATTGATGAATCACCCGAAACGGCCGAGTCTGCCCCGACACGCTACCGGTCGCTGAACGTAACGGCGATTCTCAGCCTGGTTTTCGGCTTTTTCTCCATTCTCACCGTGTTTGGTTGGGTTTTTTGGGCCATTCCCATTTTGTCCATCGCCTTGGCCGTAAGGGCTCTAAAACACATCCGCTATGCATCCCAGGAATATACGGGCGAAGGATTTGCCCGGGCGGGAATCGCCGTGGCAATCGTGCTTTGGCTGTCGGGCATGTATATCCAGCATTACATTCAAGTCCACACCGTCCCATCCGGATACATGCCCATCACCTTCGAGTATCTCCAGCCCAACGCGGATCAACCCGGCGAGATCATTCCCCCCGCCGCCTTCGAATTGGAACCCAGCGATAATAATCCCGACAAACGAATCTTCATCAAGGAAGGTTATATTTATCCGGGCCGGCGAAGCATCAACATCAAGGAATTTATCCTCGTGCCCACCCTCAGTCATTGCCAATATTGCCAGCAGCAACTTCGATCCACGGATATGATTAATGTAAAGCTCACAGGCGACCTGACCGTCGATTATTCATCGCGGCCCATCAAAATCGGCGGCAAAATGCACATCGACCGCGAACAAGCCGTCAATCCCTTCGGCGGCTTGCCCTACCAGCTCGAAGCCGATTATGTGCAGGAATAGAATATAGGGATTAGGGATTAGGGTTTGGGCATTGAGGATTAGCGGACATTAGGCAGCGGACAGCGCGAAACCGCAAGTGGTTTAGTTAGTTCTATTCGGCAATCATCATTCAGCACTCGGATTTTGATCATCGGCTCTTAAATGGGCAATAAATTGCCCATCCCTCCTCTCTAATCCCTCATCCCTCATCCCTCCCCCTTTTTCCCTCTATTTCCCGAATTAAGGCAATCAGGTATAATCATCCGCGTATGTCAGATTATATAATTCGTTACGGGGTAATGCGATTCCTGGGGGTGTTTTCCGCCCCGGCAGGCCAGTCATTCCGCCGGGGTATGCGGGTCATTACCCGAACCGACCGCGGCCTGGAAGCCGGCGAAGTGCTTGCCGATGCCACACCCGATGCCCTCGGCCGGCTGACCGATCCGCCCACCGGGCAAATCCTCCGCGCCATGACCCCCGAAGACGCCAACGAACTGGCCCGCATCGAAAAACACACCGGCGATGAGTTGAGCGTATGCCAGCGTTACATCGCCCAATTGGAATTGCAAATGCAACTGGTCGACTTGGAACGCATTTTCGGCGGCGAGCGGATCGTTATCTACTACCTGGCCGACAACCGCGTCGATTTCCGCGAACTCGTCCGCCTCTTGGCCGGCGAGTTTCAAACTCGCATCGAAATGCGGCAAATCGGGGTGCGCGACGAAGCCAAGCTCCTGGCCGACTACGGCGACTGCGGTTGCCCGGTCTGCTGCAACACGCACCTCGTCGAAATGCCCCCCGTTTCCATGCGCATGGCCAAACTCCAGAAAGCCACGCTCGATCCGACTAAAATCTCCGGCCGCTGCGGGCGCTTGAAGTGCTGCCTGCGCTACGAATTCGATATTTACGAAGACATGCAAAAACTATTCCCGCCGCTGGGATCCATCGTCATCACCCCCGAGGGCCGGGGAAAAGTAATCGGGCATGAAATCCTCAGCGGCCAACTCCAGGTGCTCACCGACGATCACCGCCGCTTGTCCGTGCCCTTTGATAAAGCCGAAATCGATAAAACCGCGCCCCCAATCTCCGTGGAACCGGAACCCGAAATGTCCGATCAGGAAGATGACCGGCAGATAGAATAAGCCTGAGAAATGGAAGATGATATATGGTAGTTAGCAAGTGGACCCTGGACAGTGGAAGATGGATAGTGCGAATCCGCAAGCCGGTTAATGCAAAATTCATCATTCATTATTCATCATTCGTCATTCATCCTTCATCCTTTTAATTTCGCCATGATCGATCCTTCCGACTCTTTTGTCGCATTGCTGCAAGAAGACCGTCGCTTCAAACCGGAGGCCTATATTTTTATCTTCGAGGCCCTAAACTATGCCCAAAACGAATTGGGCATGGGCGCCGAAAAATCCGGCGAATTGCACCCGCAAGCCCCCGCCGCCAACAAGCCCGAAGAATCCGCCGAACGCCACGTAACCGGACAAGAACTCTGCGAGGCTATCCGCCTTTACGCCTTGCACCAGTACGGTTACATGGCAAAAATCGTCCTCAATTCCTGGGGACTTCACAACACGGGCGATTTCGGCGAAGTGGTCTTCAACCTGATCCGCATCGGAAAAATGAAAAAAACTCCTTCCGATACCCGGGTCGATTTTAACAATCTCTACGATTTCAACACCGCCTTCCGCGACGATTTTCGCATCACCCCGCCCGAATGAAAACCGCTTGCCGTTTCGCGCTGACCGCTGAAAACTATCCGCTGATAACTTGTTACTGAATACTACTGCCAGCGAACAATGTCCAAACGCCGCCATCGCAGATCTCATTTAGAAGATAGTGCCAAGACCGATAGCAAAAACGCACCGGAT
>JBEKZY010000382.1:0-4413 GCA_049509395.1 Thermoguttaceae bacterium
CGATAAAACTCTTGGTGTTGTTGAACGCCGTGCGCCCGTCCTCCCGCCAAACCCGCCTTAATGCCAGGCATTCCTGAATGTCGCCCGAGGCCGTGCCAGTGGCGTGCGTGCTGACTATGTCCATGTCCTCCGCATTCAACTGGGCGCGCTTTAGCGCCAGGCCAATGCACTCGGACTGGCGCACCGGATCGGGCAGGACAAAATCGGTGGCATCGCTGTTCATGGCATAACCGGCAACCTCGCCGTAAATCTTCGCGCCCCGGGCTTTGGCCTCGGTTAATCGCTCTAGCACAAACATGCAACCGCCTTCGGCCACCACTATGCCGTTGCGGTCCAGATCGAAGGGCCTGGAGGCCTTGGCCGGATATTCATTTTTGGCCAAAGCGCCCTGGCTGTGGAAACTGGCAAAAATCCCAAAGGTATGAATGCTCTCCGATACGCCGCCGCAAATCGCCAGATCGCACTCGCCCAGCCGCAACATCTGCACGCCTTGAATAACTCCCGCATTGCCCGCCGCGCAGGCCGCGCCCAAGGTATAGTGCGGACCGGTAATGCCCAGATTCACCGAAATTTCGCCGGCCGGATTGTTGGCCACCGTGCGGGGATTGTGGTGGTGCGACCAGTATTGCGTGTCGTAATCGTAGCCTTTAAGCAGGTACAGTTCGTTTTCCGTCTCCACGTTGCCGTGTTCGGTCACTCCCACGTAAATGCCCACGGCCGATTTGTCCACATTCGGCCAATCCAAGCCGGCGTCGGCAACCGCCTCGTGGGCGCAATATATGCCAATGCCGCCCGCCCGGGTGCCGCGGCGGACTTCTTTTCGCTTTTGATAGCGGAGTTCGTCGAAATTGCAGATCCCTGCCACGGTCGGTCCAAAATAGCGGGTTTCGTAAGACACTACCCCGCTGCGTCCGGCAAGCAGGCTTTCGCGAAATTCTTCTAGCGAATTCCCGTTAGGCGCGGTAAGTCCAACACCGGTAATAACTATCCGCTCTTGCTGTGGCCATTGTGCTATCATGAGCTTTACCTTGCCGCTAGTCCAAACTAAAGAGGTTACATCCTTGACCGTCTTCTGGCAAGCGGCAAACAAAATCGGCCCATAAAATGAGGAAATATCCACTCCGATGGGGAGGTAATGCACCCAAAAAATGAAAATCTGCCAGCCATTGGAGTGTTTCCAGAATATTAGCAGGAGGGTATGTAATATTTTCCGATGGCGACTGCTTCCATCTTATCATTTTCCTTTTTCGTATTCCTCTTGATAAGCTAAATATACAAGGCCCTTTGCTCCGCCGAGAAAGTAGACACCGACAAATAATGCCGGAATAGAACCAATAATTATGCCGAGCACATTGGCGGGTCCCCCCCCTAAAAAATTTAAAAACGCCCAATAAAGAGCCCAGAGTATCCCCATGACCAGCAGTAACCCGATGCTCCGAACGACAACCCCGAAAATATCGGATGGTTTCATTTTGACATTCCTCCTTTGCGTTGTTGGCAATTAACACAAAAATAATAATCCTAATCCTTGATCCCTTGTCCCGATTTGCTCCAATCGCCCATCCGCCGCATGCCTTCGGCGGTGGATATGGCCGGCGAGTAGCCGAAATCGGCCTTTGCTCTGTTAATGCAAAACCAGTGTGATCGGGCCATTTGGGCGGCAAGAAATCGAGTCATGGGCGGATCGCCCGGCCAGCCAAACACCCGGTATATTGCTTCAAAAAAAATCCCCAATTTCCAGGCCGTGGCAAAAGAAACCGATCTGCGGACCGGCGGCAGTCCGGCCATGGCAAGCTGTATATTGATCCAATCCCAACAGTTAACCGGCTCGCCCTGACTGATAAAATACGCCTTACCTGCCGCCGCCGAGCCCGGGCTGAGCGCATCGGCCGCCTGAATATGCGCATCGGCCGCGTTTTCCACATAAGTAGTGTCGATCTGGTTTGTGCCGTCTCCGACCCGTATCAGCCGGCCGCATCGGGCGCGATGCAACAATCGCGGAATGAGCGACCGGTCGCGCGGGCCCCAAATCAAATGCGGCCGAAGCACGCATGTCAACAACCCGTTGCCCCCGTTGGCCGCCAGCACTTCCTGCTCGGCCAGGGCCTTTGACCGCGCATAGTGGCACAGCCAGCGACGCGGATATGGCGCCGATTCGTCCACGTCGCATTGATCGTTTCCATCGAATATTACGCTGGGGCTGCTGGTATAAACCAATCGACTCACTCCATGCCGGCGGCAGCCTTCGATAACCCACCGCGTCCCCAGCGTGTTGATTCGATAAAAATCCTGCCACCGTCCGCCCAGCCCGGCAATGCCCGCCACATGATATACCGCGTCCGCCGACCGGCAGGCATCCACGACCGAATCGCGGTCGCACAAATCGGCATGCACAAACTCCACGCCGCGGGCCTGTAATTCCGGGTATTGCCTCCGGCCAAGCGCCCTGACCCGATCGCCCCGGGAAAGAAGCCGTTCGACGATATATTGCCCGAGAAAACCCCCGGCGCCGGTTACAAGTGCATCCACGGCCGTTCCAACCGAAAAAGATTTCTATTTCCTTAACGTCCTTCGATGAGGCATGCGAGCCAATTCTTTTCTCCTTCTATTCAATTTAGTGAGTCTTTTATTGTTTTCGTGAACTAATTGAATAATTTGCTTTGCAACGAAATCTTCCATACCATTTTTAATTTTTCCCATTTTCCCACGGATTTCATTGTTCCCGGGGATTTCCTTATCCTGAGTGCCGAAGCCTCCCTTGCTGTTTCTCCTCCTCGGCCTCTCTCATGAGGAAGTCAAGCTTGCCGGAGATCGAATCCGCTTCGATCTGCTGGTCCCATGCTGCCCAATCGCGCTCGATGAACCAATTGCGGAATTGACGGTATTCATCAAGGGGGAGCGAAGCAACCGCCTGTTCAATTTGTTCAATACTGGTCATGGTAGCACCTCTATTTCTCAGTCCCGGCAGATTTGCTTATCATTCGAGTCAACTTAGTATATAGTCCTTTTGTCATTCAGTTTACGACCAAGGTGGGCATCTGCCAAGCAGTTTCGTACTTTCGTATAAAGAATCGTTAAAATAGATAAAATGATTAGTATAGGTCATTATTGACGATGAGCAAAAGCCGGCAAACCAAGTAGCCGATTATACCTACATAAGCTGAATGGCTATATTCAGCCATTGTCTATTGTGACAGTGAGCGGTGAATATCGGCCTTTTGGGAGATATTTTCCAGGAAACGGTATATGGTCACGCAGATAAAAGAGCTAAAAGCGGATAAACCCCATTATTTGCTGTTTGTCGAAACGGCCCAGGATAATAACCCGAGAAAGTGGTATTTTAAGCTAAAAGAAGCCAACGGGGCTGCCCAATTCCAGGCTCTCGATGTCGAACCCGATATTTCCGGGGAACGGCTTGATCTACTTACTATAATTCGGGCGTTAGAATCGTTAGATCAGCCGTCTCGGGTAACCTTGACCTCCTGTTCCCCATACATCCGACAGGGGATGCAGTATGGCATACCCGAGTGGCGTGAAAACAAATGGCAATGGGAGTTTTTTGGGTACATGGTCCCCATAAAACACGCGGATTTATGGCAACGTATGGACCATTTACTGCATGTTCATTCGGTTGAATGCCGCCGGCTGCGAATTGACGGCCCCCACCGCACATTAGCCGGACCAACAAGGAAACAAAATCTCCAACCTGTAAATTGGGGGCTTCGCGTTGCCGCCGATATTTGGTTAAAATGTGTGGGGCATATAATACCTGATATATTACGGCATCGCCTGAACATGACCTTGAAAAATGTAGGACACCGTTTGATTCGCCTGAGGCCTACTTAGTCTTGAGATGCCAACTCCCTCACTTTTAACACAACGAAAATTTTGGAGCCTTTGGCCCATAGCCTATAACCCTCAGCCTACAGCCTATGGCCTATCGCAAGGAGGTTTGTGTGCGTACCAACCTTTGTTTGGAAAACATCGGCCGATTGATAGAAGGAAAACACGAAAATCCCTTTGAATTGCTTGGACCTCACGAGGTAAACGATGCCGGTCGACGCGCCTTGGCAGTGCGGGCCTATTTGCCCAATTCGATGCAGGCCTGGGTGGTCGATCCCAAGCATGCGCAGTCGCCCCTGCCCATGCGGCGGATCCATCCGGCCGGCCTTTTCGAGGCCATTTGCCCCATGTCCAACGGCGACGGCTCCCCTCGGTACATGATCCGCGTGGCCGAAGAGGGAGGAAAGAAACCCACTATGATGTACGATCCTTATTCCTTTCCGCATTTATTGTCCGATTACGATTTGCACCTCCTAAACGAAGGCCGGCACTGGCAGTCGTACAGCAAGCTCGGCGCGCAACTGCGGACCATCGACGGCGTGGACGGGGTGAACTTCGCCGTTTGGGCCC
>JBEKZY010000383.1:0-4339 GCA_049509395.1 Thermoguttaceae bacterium
AGCGCGTTGCCCACCGAAGAGGAGCGCTTAGCCGTGGAGTGCTATAAGTGGAGCGCTTCGGTCATCAAGGAATTTATCGATGACGTAGATTACGATTACGACCATGAAAAACGGACGGTGGAACTGACCCGCGAAGGGCGGCAAAAGGTGCGCCTATTGCCCAAACCGCAGGCCATGGACAAGGTGGGTATGGTGACGATTTATCAGTACATCGAACGCGCCATACTGGTCGACCGCGAATATCATTTGGACCGGCAATACGTGGTCCGTGACGGGGAAATCGTGATCGTGGACGAGTTCACCGGCCGCCTGTCCGAAGGCCGGAAATGGCGCGACGGCATTCATCAAGCCGTGGAGGCCAAGCAAGGCGTGGAGGTTACCGTGGCCACCGGCCAGGCCGCGCGTATCACCGTCCAGGATTTTTTCCTCCGCTACGAGAATCTAGCAGGCATGACCGGCACCGCAATGGGATCGGCGCGGGAGTTGCGAAAAATTTACCGCTGCCACGTGCTGCCGATTCCCACCAACCGTCCCTCGATCCGCCGCCGCCTTCCGGTAATGGTCTTCGGCACCACCGACGCCAAGTGGGCAGCGGTGTTGGATGAAATCGAACAACTGCACAACCAGGGGCGCCCGATGCTGATCGGCACCCGTTCCATCGACAAATCGGAACATCTTTCCGAACTGCTTAAAGCGCGGGGAATCGAGCACCAGGTCCTTAATGCCAACCACATCGAGACCGAGGCGGAAATCGTGGCTAATGCCGGATTCCCCGGCAAAGTAACCGTATCCACTAACATGGCCGGGCGCGGCACCGACATCAAACTCGGCGAAGGCGTTGCCGAAATGGGCGGGCTGCACGTTATCGGCACCGAAATGCACGACGCCAGCCGCATTGACCGCCAATTATTCGGTCGTTGCGGGCGGCAAGGCGATCCCGGCACTTATCGCCAATACCTGGCCCTCGACGACGATCTGCTTCTAACCGGCCTGGGACCTGAGAAAGCAAATAAATTGGAAGCCCTGGGCGAGCGATCGCCCGGTCCCTTCGATTCCCTGCATAAACTTTTCCGCAAGTCTCAAAAGAAAGTCGAACGCCGCCACTTCCGCCAACGCAAGTCTCTTATGTATTACGAAAAAGAGCGCAAAAAGATGCAACAACAAATGGGACAAGACACATATCTCGATACGCCGAGTTCGTAATAATCGTGTCTTATTTAGCCCCGGTGATTACAACGGGGGTCTGTTCTTTGGCCATTATTGAGTCTCAGGCAATAAATGTCGCGTTATATCATCAGAGCCGGGCCGTGTCCGCCCGGAAATACCGTGGCGACATGCCCCGGCTCCGGCTTTTCATGTGATATTCTTTTTCTGAAACTCATTAGCCCGCCCCAGGATAAAAATACTGCGAGCCGCGATTTGACACGGGGCAAATGCTGACGTAGATTTTAGATGCCGCCGAAATGTTCAACATTGCCCTATGGCCGACCGATCGACAGGCGTCCGCAGATGGCAAAACTTATCCGGAACGCGGCGGCGCAATAACGCATGTCCGCGGGACAATTTCCCGCGGGCTATGAGTGCTCTTTGCTCTTGTGTCTTGATTCTTAATTTTGATAGGGGGCATTATTAAGGAGCTAGACCATGATCGACCGTCTTCTTCGCCATCTGCGTTATGCTTCACGAAAGTCGCCAAAATCTCGCAAGCGCGTGCTTCGCGGCGAACAGCTCGAACAGCGTGCACTGTTGAGCGGGAATGGTCTCTCGTCCCTGGTAATATCGGACGCCTCGCCGGGAGCGGCCGCGGTTTACGGGAGTTTAAAGGCGGTCAATACCGCGCCGACCGTGGCCAAGCAGATCATCGTCAACGGCAATGCGCCCGTTACCGGCAAGTCCGCCTCGCTCTCGGTCCTGGGAAGCGACGATGGAGGCGAAGCCAATCTCGTCTACAATTGGTCAGTCACCGGCTCGCCCCCCGGCGGGAAAGCGACCTTCAGTGTTAATGCCACAAATGGCGCTAAAAATTCGACGGTTACCTTCAACATGGCCGGCACGTACAACTTGACCGTGACAATAGTTGACAGCGGCAAACTGTCTGTAAGTGCGGTCAAGTCCGTCGTGGTAACGCCCACCCTCACAAGCATTAAGAATCTATCGACTGCTCCATATTCTGTTTCCGGAACAAACCTGCAACTGCCCGTTCCCACTTTCGCCGACCAATTCGGCAACGCGATGCCCGGGCCGATCACCCTGACGTGGTCAACTTCGTCTAGTCCCTCCGGGGCCCCGGCGCCGAGCTTCGCGACCATTAGCGGCACGTCCACGGCCACCTTCGGGATGGCCGGTTACTATATCCTGACCGCCCGCCTTGTCAACTATCCTAGTGTTTCGTTTGCCATCCAGGCGGTTGTGAATCAGACCTTGACTAGCATTGCCGTTTCACCCAATACGGCTTGCATTTTCCAGGGTGCCACCCAGCAGTTTATCCCCCAGGCCTTGGACCAGTTCCAACGGCCCATGTCGAATTTGCAGACGTACACTTGGACCGCCAGCGGCGGCACGATCAACGCTTCCGGGCTGTTCACGGCCCCAACCAATGTCGGAGTTTGCACGGTAACAGCCAAGAGCGGCTCGGCCACCGGCACGGCAAAAGTCACCGTCCAGGCGAATTCCGGGAACCTGCAAAATGCGGCCCTGGCAAATCTCGTCACCAGCCTTGACGCCGACGGCTCGATCAGCCGGACGGACATGATCCAGATCCTCCGCAGCGTGGGTGGCGACGGCGTGGTCGATGCCACCGAATTCAGCGACTTGAAGAAAATCCTTAACGAGGCAGGCACGCTGAACATCCCCGGCTACGTGCAAGTGCTGGCCGGCGATGTAATCAACGGCAACGCGGCCAACGCCACCTATCAAGGCCAGGCATTAGGCAACCTGGCAGCCGGCAATACCGCCGCCAAGCTCAACAACCTTATCAACAAGTGGTTCCTTGGCACCGATTATCCAACGCTTTGCAATACCTCGCTGGTCTACAAATCGGTCGCTGGCTCGCTGTTCCCCCATACGCCGTCGCATACCGATGAATACCAGGGCCAACTGGGCGACTGCTACTTCATTTCCGCCCTGGGCACCCTTGCCGACAGCAACCCGGCCGCGGTCCAGAACATGTTCATCGACAACGGCGACGGGACTTTCACCGTCCGCTTTTACACCGGCCCTTATGGAACCATCTACAACTACAGCGACGGCAGCATCAGCGCAGGCTTCTCGAACAACATCGGTACCCCCGACTATGTGACCGTCGACCGTATGCTGCCTACAACCTCCTCTGGCATGCTGTACTACGCCGATTACGGCGCCTATAACACCAACACCGCCAACTCCCTGTGGATTCCCTTGGCCGAAAAGGCTTACGCCCAATGGAACCAGACCGGCAAGGAAGGCCGCGACGGCCTGAACGCTTTCGCTTCAATTCAGGGCGGATGGATGGCCACGGTCGACGCCCAAGTGCTCGGCTACAACGCCACCGACTATATAATGACCAACACGAGCAAGCAGGTGGCCGTAAGCGCGCTTGCGGCCAAAAAGGCGGTGACGATCGGGACTGGCCAGTGGTCGGGCACCAATTTGGGCCTATATGCGTCTCACGCTTACGCCATCGTCGGCTATAACGCCTCCACCGATAAGTTCACCCTGTACAATCCCTGGGGATCGAATCAGCCCGGCCAGCTCACCTGGAGCCAACTCCAGGCCACCTGCACCCAAATGGCGGTGGCCAACACCTCAGGTTCGACCCCGATTATCGGTGCGGCGGTAAAGTCGGGATTGGTCAATTCATCTTTTTCGTATCAATTATCCGACGTTGTCCCCGGCGCCTCGCATCGCGAATCCGACCCAGCGACTTGCGCTCAATCCGCTCTCCCGCCAGCGGCCGCCCGCCGAGGTAGTTTCTCTGCCGCGACCGGCGCGACACGTGTGCTTTTCGAAACCTTGGAAAGCAGTTGGGCGGCGAATTCGAGCCAGACAAACCTTGCCAGACCGATGCACGGCATTCTTCCCGCATCCTTTGTCGACGCAACATTTGCTGCCGATGGCCTGCTTTTGCAAACTGAAGTGTTAGAAACTTTCGTGTAGGTTCTTGGACATCTGACATTAGAGCGTATCTCGATTATGCATAGCGGGTAAAATTACGTGGCACTGGCATCTTGCCCGTGTTTTTCCCAGCACTGGCAAGATGCCAGTGCCACATAAACGCTACACTTATCTGAAAAGCGCTCTAATGGCTGTCCAAACATTACTTTGGTTTTTTGTGGTGCACCCGTCCCGGTTGCTCCGCCAG
>JBEKZY010000384.1:0-4280 GCA_049509395.1 Thermoguttaceae bacterium
TTTCCCGTTCGATATTCAACACGCTCGGCACGACGTTTTCCGGACTCATGCCGCATCGTTTGTATATTTCATCTCTTAATTCCTTTTGCTCGGATTGAAGTTTGACCTTCTGACTTTTCAGGTCATCTAATTGCTTGTTCCATTTGGCAAAGACTTCCTCTCTGGCTTTGTCCAGCCGTGCTTGTCTTTTGGCTGCAATGTCCGAGGCATTATCGCCCTCCCCGGCCTTTCCTTGTTCTTTCCCGGGCGCAGCCGTAGTCGATCCCTGTTGAGCCGGAGATAGCCCCGCTAGATATACGAGTACCACCAGCGCCGCCGGCAAAACATATTTTACTGTTAGGTTCATAATTAAAATCTCCTCTGATTTGGAAAATATTCCGCTATAAACTCCCATCGCAACTGACGTAACTTTTGATCCTCTGATAACTTAATTGCATGCATAATAGCCGGCGGCTAACAGCCGCCGGTGTGATTTAGTTTATATTCCGGCGGTCGTTGACCGCCGGCTAATAATTTTTTTAATAAGAGTCTTAATAAACATACCAATCACCATCCACTGCCCACTATTCCCCAATCCCTCCCATCGTGGCCAATCGCTCTCTGGCCTTTTCGGCCCAAACGGTTTGCGGAAATGTTTTTATCACCAGGTTATAACTTTCACGCGCGGACTGTTTATACTCAGGCATTTTGTTTTCTTCATCGGCGCACAAAAACATGGTCCCAGCCGTTTGCGAAAGTTGTTCGTCGAGCAGTTCGTGGCCTGTCGGTCTCAAAAGCCGCTCATCGGCCTCCGCCTTTAGCCGATTGCTGCGCTCGGCCGCAAGCAAGCGCTCTATTATTTGTTCTTGCCGTTGGATCCGTTCCTCCAGCTTGGCAAGTTTTTCCTTCATAGCGGCAATATCACCCACCGATGTTGGTGCAACGCCGGCGATATTTGTTTTGTCTCTGCCATGCCAAAGCGATGATGCCCGCCATGCCCCGATAACGCATAAAAGCACGGCCGCGGTTGTGGCGGCAGCCAATCTATGGCGCACTCGCCGCCGGTACAGCGTTCGTGCAATGCTCGACAACTCCCCCGCCCCGGCCCCAGGCGGAGCAACCCCCGCATCGGCCTTCTCAATCAACCTTCGCAAGCGGTCGTCGTTCATAATCGTTTATCACTCCTTCATATCGCACTTGTTGGGGCGGCAGTTGAACTGCCGCCCCAACTTATTTATCACTCCATCATATCGGCTAGAATCTTTTCCAACTGCCTCCGCGCCCGGTGCAATCGCACTTCCACCGTGTTCCGCCGCACGCCGATTATCTCGGCGATCTGATCGATGTTTAATTGTTCCAGGTAATAGAGCACCGTCGCTTCGCGATACACGGGCTCTAACCTCCGGATGGCCAAGCGAACTCGTTCGGCTTGTTCTTGTTTCTCCAATAATTGGTCGGCCGGTGCTTGCGTTTGGTTGTTAAACACGCCCCGCATCCAACCCAGCCAACGCCCACGCACTGCTTCGCGGCGAAGTCGGGAGCGGCACTTGTTCACCGCTATTCGCTTAAGCCACAATTCCACGCTCGACCGGCCGCGAAACCGCGCCCAACCCGCCCAGGCCGCCAAAAAAACATCCTGCACCACATCCTCGATCCCGTCTCGCCATCCCAGCAGCCGATAAACCAGCAAGCGGACCCGCTCGTGATGCTCGGCCACGGCCCGATCAAAATCCTCGCCGCCCGCACCGGACGGCCGCCGGGATAAACTCGTATTCCGGTCATTCGCCCGTTTATCAGCCTGCACTTGCGGATCGGACATTAACCTAAGCCCGGCTTGGATGTTCTACCGTACGGCAATTGTCGCTGTTTTTATTAATACTAGACGCGAATCCAAGAGATTACTTACCAGATGGGCGTCGTTTTACCCTAATACCCAACCATAATATGAAGAACGAATTTAAACGACAAATTGCGCAAGTTGTTGCAATTGTTCAATTTGCAATTTGCATTTTGCAATTATCATTTTGCAATAATAAACATGCTCGCAAATTGCGATCAAACATCAACACAAAGATTCTATTCCCGGCCTCCAATTTCCAATACCCAGTCCGCTGTTCCCTGCCCCCCTCTATCCCCTAATTCTCTCAAACTGCCAAATCCCTCCTCTTTCTTACCTAATTATTGCAATATTCCCCTTGCCCGAATACGGCTGTTTAGGTATTTCTACGCGACCCGGTAGAACTCTGTAATGACATGTAGCGTAACAGAAGCCTAGCGGGACTCTTCAGTAGTAACTCTTGTCTCGCCATTTGAAGATTTGCCGACCAATGCTGAAAGGGCCAAGGATGGCCGAGCTGCCAGTGGAAGCACATGCCGCCAGATCAACAATGCCTTTATACAAGGCATTATTGATGTTCTTGGCACTCGCATTGTGCCAGCCCACGGCGGCCAGCGCGCAATACGCTTCCGACCCCAACGCCGGACCTGCTCTAACTGCGCCGCTATCTGCGCCGGTCGTATCGGAGCCCGCATCCGGTTCAGGCATGTTGGCCCCGGCAAACAGGCCCGCTATGGAGCAAATTCCGCCCGGACCGGCCGTTTCACAACCGGCAGTCCCTGGTTCTATTCCGCCCGCCGCCGCGCAATCGGCCGACGCAGGAAAGGAAATGGTGGTCGAGGTCCGCATCGTGGGCAACACCTTGCCTCTGGAAAAGATCAAGCCCTTCATTCGCACCCGCGAAGGCCGGCCCTTCGACAAGGAACTGGTCGCCGAAGACGTCCGCCGCTTGGACAGCTCGAAAATGTTCGTCAACATAAAGACTTATTATCAGCTCACGCCAAAGGGCCGAATCGTAATTTTCGAAGTCCTGGAACGCCCCATCCTGCTCGACGTGAAATTCGTCGGCAACAGCAAGGTCTCGAAAAAAAGACTGGAAAAAGAGGCCGCCCTCAAGGCCGGCGACCCGTTGGATCCCTTCGCCGTTGAAGAGGCCCGGCGCAAAATCGAGGAATACTACCACAGCGACGGTTACGACAAAGCCCGCGTCACACTGCTCGAAGGCGACAAACCCCAGGACCACCGCGCTATTTTCCTGGTCAACGAAGGCGTGAAAAAAAAGGTGCAGATCGTCACCTTCGTGGGAAACACCATCGCCTCTGACGCCCGGCTCCGTACGCAAATCGACACAAAATCCCCCATTTTATATCTTTTCAAGGGTGAACTCGACCGCAAGGAACTCGACGAGGACGTGAATAAACTCACCGCCTATTACCGCGGACTGGGCTTTTTCCGCGCACGCATCGGCCGCGAGGTCCGCGAGTACGACCCCAGCGAAGACGGCGCGCCCGATATCATGGCCTCCCGGGCCTTACGCAACATCGACCAGTTCGAAACCGTCCAGTGGACGGTCGTCAGGTTCATCATCGACGAGGGACCGCGCTACAAAATCGGCAACGTCTCCGTTTCCGGCAACACCAAATACACCACCGAAGACTTGATGGCCAACCTGAAACTCAAAGGCGGCGATTATTTCAACCAGGATAAGATGAAATCCGACGTAATGGCCATTCAGGACAAATACGGGGGCGTGGGCTATGTATTCTCCGACGTCAAGGCCGACCCCCGATTCCTCGATGAACCCGGCACGCTCGATCTGGTCTACAAAATCATGGAAGGCGACCGTTACAGGGTGAGTAAAATCGACGTCGCCATCAAAGGCGAATACCCCCATACCAAAATCACCACCGTGCTGAATCGATTGTCGATCCACCCAGGCGACATCGTCGATATCCGCGAACTTCGCAATAGCGAGCGCCGTCTCCGGGCGTCGCAACTCTTCGAAAACAATCCGGCCCACGGAAGCGCGCCCAAGATCGTTTACAGCCCGCCCGATAAAGAAAACGACGAAGATGACAATCCCACTCAAATTGCCCGTAAGCCAAAATCTCCAGGCAAGGTCCGCAGCCAAAGCCCGGATATAAACGCCGGCGCCTGGCAGGCCCCGCAGCAGAACCCGGGCGTGCCACTGGCTCAGCCAGTGCCACCCACACGCGATCGCGAGCTAACCCTCGTGCTCGACGCCACCGCGGCCAATCCCGAGGCCTGGCGGCAATTGCCGGTGGAAGCGCCCCGCACCGCCGATCCGCCGCAAAATTATCAACCTCGTGCATCAGAACTGCAAAATCGGCCGCAGCAAACGCCCCTCCAACAAACAAATCAGCAAAGTGAATTGATCGTCCGCGGTCAATACACCCCGGATTCCGGGCGTTCGACGCCACAGGTATTTCAGCGCCCGATGTGG
>JBEKZY010000385.1:0-4261 GCA_049509395.1 Thermoguttaceae bacterium
TAGAACTGACGTTTGTCGCAATAAATATGCTTTTATTCCTCCGCGTTTTTTTATTCCCCGGCATGCAAATTGTCTATAATTATTTCGCAGCCCGAACAAAGTTGAACCTCAAAAAAAGGAGAAATTTGTGGAAAAGCTTGCCGATTTTCGCGTTGCTGTTCTGGCAACGGATGGTTTTCAAGAATCTGAACTAAAGGAACCTGTCCAGGCCCTTAAAGAGGCCGGGGCGCAGGCCACTATCATTTCGCTTAAGTTGGGAGAGATTCAAGGAGTCCGGCAAACATTGCCGCTGAATGATGTTTGGGCTAGTGGTTCCTGAACAACCAATCTGGTCGGGACCCGGCCACTAATTGGCTCTGCCCTATAGGAACAAGACTTAAATATTGATTAAGAGTAAAGAGCGGCCTTATAAAACCTAAGTAATAACCTGATAAAAATTAAGTAACAGTGACATGTCTTAAACCGTTTACAGTGTTTTGTATTAACGCTTTAAGCCCTATCGCAATCATTTACGGTAATGGAGCATTTCAATCGATTTCGCGACAAGATCGTCAAACCGGCACGCAAAATGCGTCTCATTTCCCCCAGTGGCAACAAGGAAAGCCTGGTCGAAACATATTCGCCGGACAGTCCAAAGCGAGTTTTAAAACGCTGAGGATCCTTGGTTTTGGAAAGAACGTATGTCCCACTTAAAGTGAAGGAGTTTTACTATGAACAAGAGAAAATTTTTCGGAATCGGCACGATCGTATTGAGCCTCGTTCTTGGTCTGGCATTTCTGCCCAGCGAAGCCAGCGCAAGACATCATCGTGGTTGCTGTTGCGAGTGTTACACGCAGACCTGCGGGTGTTCTACCTGTAACACGGGCTGCAGTTCTTGCAGTTCTTGCGGCGGCAGTGCTCCCGCACCGTCCGGAGCTCCCACCATGCCCGCGCCAGCCCAGCCGCCGGCGCCAAGCAAGTGATTCATTCTTAGTTACCCCAACCGGGTGAAAACGTCACGGCCGGTCCGAAAAAAGCCACTGAACAGTCGGACCGGCCGTGACACCGTATTGTATATTCATTGAAGCCCCTTGGAGGCGATCTTCTTGAAGAATCTTGCCGCAGGCACGCGTATACACACTGAAAATCTATATCACACTTTCTTCTTCCTTCGGCTGTACCTTGATGAAACATCGCAGTTCTTCGAGCAAGTCGTTAAAAAGGATCGGTTTGGTCAGGAAGCTGTCGGCACCGATCTTTTTCACGCGACGCAGCAGACCGGATTCGCGTTTTGCAGTCAGCACAATAATCGGTATGGAGGCGGTTTTCGCATTACGCTTCAAACATTCGATTATTGTGGCTCCATCTCCCATAGGCATAAGCAAGTCAGTAATGATTACGTCCGGTTGGTTGGTGGCCGCTAACCAAAGGCCTTGCATACCGCTAAAAGCGGACAGCAACTTGACTTTGTAGTCATACAGCCTGTCGCTGATCACTTCGGAGACCTGCGGATCGTCGTCAATGCAAAGCACTACCGGCGATTGGGTTGATTGATTTGGACGCTTGAATGCGACAATTGTGGGTTCATTGATGCTACTCATACGCATTTCTCCCCATTGTTACTGCAGATTCACCGGCGGTCGTCCGCGACTGATCCAAAACACTACAGGACACTTTGCGGAGCGAACACCGCCAGCCGATCAGTACCCCTACGCGTGGCATGCACGTCTTCGACCATCATTAACGATTGCAGCCGTTCAAATGACAGTGGACTGCTCTATTAAATTCTATCTTAAAATCTCCGTGGTTGTTTTTGTCGAAAATGCGGATTAGAAGACTAATGCGGCTACTTGATTTGTCGCGAGTCGGGCGGCAAGTTCCGACATCGTCATGGCAAAGTTGCTTTCAGGTTGAGAAATTACGCCAGGGGAACCGGTATTCAAGGCTAACACGCACAAGTCGGGATCCGGCAGCACCACCCCGATGACTTTACAGTTTAGACTCGATCGAATCTGACTTAAATTTATCGAGGCGGTGGCTGGCGCACGTTTCACTACCACGGCGCCTACCGAATTCCCGGCTATTCCCCAGGATTGGAGCCGGTTGAGCATCGATTGCGCCCCGGTCACACAGGACGCTTCCGGTTCTAACAAAAGCACGACGAAATTGCAGTGTTGCAGCGCCGTCTTAGTCGCCGCGGAGGGGTGGAAGGGGAGATCGACGAGCGTGAAGTCGGCCATGCCAGCCAGTTCTTGGACGATGTTCTCAGATTGTTCAGCGGCGATATCCCTTGGCTCTTCCATGTTGTGCGGGGCAAGCAGCAATCGCAGCCCGGTTTTGTGATTGGTCAGGCACTTGCCTAACATTAAGCGGTTGATTTCTTCAGGATCTTTGCACTCCAGCAGAGGCCCCAGGTTGATCGCAGGGTCCACGCCGAGTTGTGAAGCCACGGTGCCAGGGTAGGAGTTCAACTCCGCGAGTATGACCGAATGCTCTTGTTTGACCAAGGCCAAAGCAATGTTCACGGCGACGGTCGTGGTGCCCACTCCGCCTTTCGCGCCTATAAAGCCCAATACCTTGCCGTGCGACTCAGTATGCAATTTTGACTCGGAATCTGACGAATGCGCCCGCAGCGCCGCTCGCACCCTGGCCCGAACCACCATATTGGAGAAGGGTTTGGGAATATGGTCGATCGCGCCTTCGTCCAGGCATATCGAAATCTGCGTATCTAAATTCAAGACCGTGATCATGATCACAGGGATATGGCGCGTATGCACTTGCTCTTTGAGTTTCCGCAAAGTGGTGATGCCGTCCATGCCGGGCATCAATACGTCGAGCAGAATCAGATCCGGCATCTCCTTATCCGCCACCTTTAGCGCATCGTTTCCGTTGACGGCTTCCAGAAGCGTATAGTGTTCCCCCTCAAGGGCGTCGGAGAGCACCATCCGATTGTTTTCGTCGTCGTCAACGATCAAGATTTTTGGCTGGTGCATAAGTTTACTCGTTCATTTGTAAGCTCGTTCAAAAATTTTCGAAGTAGATCGATAAAGTCTTGCGTATTTGTAGGCTTGGTGATATACTGACAACATCCGGCCGCCCTTGCCATCTCTTCGTCGCCCGGCATCGCGTAGGCTGTAACGGCCCAGATGGGAATGTCTTTCGTCAGCGCATTATTCTTCAGAATCTCCGTGGTCTCCAGCCCGTCGATTCCCGGCAGGCGCAGGTCCATGAGGATCAGGTCCGGTTGGAGCTGGACAACGGAACGAATCGCTTCTTCCCCGGTTTGCGTGACCACGAGTTTGGCGGGGATGTTATCGAACTCGAATACGTCCTCCATCAACGAGATGTTGTTGAAGTCATCTTCGACAAACAAAATAGTGGGGATCATGACAGCACCGTTCCTTTTTCATGAATTTGTGGTTCTGGGGTCAAGTTTTCAAAAAACCCTCGCAGTTGGAACGCCAAATTCGCGGTATCGATGGGTTTGACGAAGTACCCGTCGCAGCCGGCCGCCAACGCCGCCTCGATATCCGCCCTCATTCCCAGCGCCGTGATCGCCCACACGCGGATATGCTTGGTCAAGGGATTTGACTTTATCGCCTTTGTGGCCTCTACTCCGCTGATGCCGGGCAGCCGGATGTCCATGAGAACTACCGGGGGATCGAGAGCGGGAATGGCCGCCAGCGCCTCTTCGCCGCTTTCAACGCAGACCAACTCGCCGGGCACGTCGTTATATTTAAACATGTCTTTAACGACCGCGCGGCTGAGCGGGTCGTCTTCAACCAGCAGGACTTGATTCATGGGCGGGCTCCTTCTTGTTCATAAGTTTCAATTGTTCGACTAATTGCCCATATGCTTTTTCGTGGGTTATGCCGCTTTTCCGGATCACCGTGCGGACTTGATTGTTGAGCCTCATGAGTTCCTCTGCCGCGAGAATCTTCGTCGTCATGACCACGACCGGAATCTTTGCCCAATCGGGATTTTCGCGAATTGCGTCGAGCAACTGGAAGGCGTTGATATGCGGCGTCAGTAAATCGAGGATCACAATATCCGGCTGTTGCTCCTGGAGGTTGGCGAGAAACTCTTGGCCGGATATGAACGTGCGCGCCCGATATCCCTCCTTCTCAAGCACTCCCGCGGTGATCCTCAGCGTGTTCGCATCGTCATCGATGATCGCCACGTTGTACCCTCTGGTCCCGGAAAGCGCGGATACGCGCGAGAGGGCGTCCAGAAGGCAGGCTTTATCGATGGGTTTCACAAGGAAGTCGCTGGCTCCGAAGTA
>JBEKZY010000386.1:0-4235 GCA_049509395.1 Thermoguttaceae bacterium
TATTGCTCCTTATCTTTCCGAGGATTCGAGATCGGCGCTTTGCTCGAGTGAAGCAATTCTGTGTGCTATTTCTAATTGAGCGCGTCGCCGTAAAAGTAAGAGCACAAATAACAAGGAAAAAGCCGTGATAGTGATTGCCAGAATCGCCTGCATCGATGGTTCCATTGGCGGAGAAATCGGATGCATGCCCCGAAACCAGCGTGTTGCCAGGACGATCATCGGTAGATCCAACGCCCCGACGATGGCCAACACCGCGCGGAATCGGGCGCTTTGCCGGGCATCTTCCAAGTTGGCCGCCAAGATCAGGTACCCGGAGTACATGGCCCAGAGCAGGAAAACCGTGGTTAAGCGCGGGTCCCAAGTCCACCAGCTATTCCAAGCCACCCGGGCCCAAAGGGAACCGACGAGAATGGTCAAAGTGCAACAGAGCCAGCCGATTTCGGCGAACGCCCGCGACCAGTGATCCCACCGAATATCGCGCGAACGCAAGTAAAACGCCGCGCTGATTGCCATGCCCAGGAATGAAACCATGCCGAACCAGGCCACTGGCACGTGAATATAAACAATGCGCTGCACGTCGCCCATGGTCTTCTCGGTGGCGGCGAAACAGAAAATTGCCACGGTTGCCAGTATCAGAAATCCGGCTGCCGCACAATGCAGGCTGAGGGAGTTTAATAAAAAGTTGGATTTGTTTTTTGTCATTTCATTACTCCTCCGTGACGAAATCGATAAGCACGGCGCCGGCGGCGATAAAAACCACGTCGAATACGATTAGCAACTCGATCCATCGCCAAAACAGTGTGCCAAGATCGTCTTCCCAGAGCAGTTCGGTGGCTTGGGTCGCGGCTATCACCACTGGGATCACAAGCGGAAGCACCAGTAAAGACAATATGCCATTACTGCGGCTCATTGTTAAACCAAGAGCGCTAAAAAGCGTGCCGACGGCCGCCAGGCCCAAGTTTCCCAACAAGGTCAAACTCAGCATCGCCCACGGATGATTTGCCAGCGGAAGATCCGCGATTATGACCAGCAGGGCGATTAAAACCAACTGCATCACCGATAAAGTGATAACGTTGACGGCAAGTTTCGCGAAATAAATCGCGGTCATACTTACCGGATAAAGCCGCAGGGCATGCCAGCATCCGTCTTCTCGCTCCGCCACAAAAGTGCGATCCATGCACAACATGCCGGCGAAAAGCGTGACCAACCACAACAGGCTGGCGGCGATATGGCCACGTTGGCCGGGCAGTAAATCCATTTGGAAACTGAAAATAGAGGCTGCCAACAGGCTATATAAACACAGCGGCGGCCAAACCCGGCCGGTCCTTATCTCGGATGTCAAATCTTTGTGAATGATCCACCAAAACTGGACCATAGCGTGTTTCCTTCTCAGGCTGCTTTGGGAAAAGGATGAAAAATCAGGCCTTGTTCTTCGGTTTTTTTTACATCCGACAAAACGCCGCCGCGAAGTTCCAGCACTCGGTCGGCGCAGGTTTTTGCGAGTTGTAAATCATGCGTGGTAAAACATAGTGAACACTCGCGGTTGCGGAGTTCCTGCAAAGTCAAGTTCAGCCAGTTCATGCCGGCCGCATCCAGCGCGGCAAAAGGCTCGTCGAGTATCAATATCTTGGGATCGTGGACCAGCGCTCGTAGGATGCTCAGGCGTTGGCGAATTCCGCGAGAGAGTTTTCGGGCCTGGCGAAAGGCATAGGGCTCCAACCCGGCGGCTTGGATCAGGGTATCTGCTTGCCAAGCGGGGTTGGCAACAGCGTGCATACGCGAGGCAAAGACCAGGTTTTCGCGAGCGGTCAGATGAGAATAAAGAAAACCGTCGTGGGCGGCCATTCCCACAAGGCGGCGCGATGCGGGTGGGTCGGCGGCGGGCCGGCCAAACCAGCGTACTTCGCCGCTTTGGATCCGCGTAAGCCCAGCCATGCATCGCAGCAGAGTAGTCTTGCCTGAACCGTTCGCCCCCACGATGGCCACACTTTCGCCCGCGGCGATTTCAAGATGCAAATTGTTCAAAACAATCCGCGAACCGTAGCGGTGGGTAAGCCGGTTGACGCTGATCGCGATGCGGATAGGAGATATGTTCATGCGATATCCCATATTAAGAATGTTGGGAATTGTGGAAAGCGGGATTATGCCGGCGCTCCAACGCGTGCGGTGGGGACATCCCGGCCACGGAATTATGAATTTCGGTTATCCGCACGTTAGATGAAGAAACAGATAAATTATTTGCGGCGCGGAAAGGCCACAGACTAACCAGTGCGCTTAGACCGACGAGCGCGCCGCCCCACCAAATCCAGCACATCAACGGATTGTCCATAAAAGTAACATGGATCTGATTCTCTCCCCGGCCGCTGTCGAGAATCACGTAAAAATCTCCGCTCAGAGAAGAGTCGATGGCCACTTCACTGGACCATTGGTTTTGCAGCAGGTGCAGGTGTTGAGCTGGAAAAAGCGTAATTGGGCGTCGCGTGGCAGTGCTTATATCAAGTTGTGCCTTGACCACCAGCTTATCTGGATATTGTTGCTGCTTTAGCGCCGTGAAGTGGATGGATCGGCCGGCCCATTCAACCGTATCCCCGCGCCGCATAGTGGTTTCCCAACGTCTGGCGCCCAAGGAAGAAGCGGTCACGCCGACGGCAATAGCGACAAATCCAAGATGAATGGCAAAGCCCGCATATCGGCGGCGATGGACTCGGAGAACCGTGAAAATCCTTTTCCAACGCGGGAAAGCGGTTACCGACGTGCCATCAAGAAACAATGCCACCAGGAAAACTACCAGCGCAAACGTTGCCAAGCCGGTTACGGCCAAAAGCATAAGGCGGCTCACCCCAAGAGCCGCGGCGACAAAAACGACCAGAACCGCGATAAGAAGGGCAATGTGCAATGCTTTTTGTTCGCCTGGCCTGACGGCCGCGCCCCAGCGCAGGGCCGGCGCAGCCGCGGTGGTTAAAAGCAGCACGATAACAACGGGCATCAATGCATAGTTGTAAAATGCCGGGCCGACGGTGATTGAACGGGAAAAAAACATCCTGGAAAGCGGAACGGCAACCGTGCCTAAAAAGACTACGATTGTCAGTCCCAACCAGCCGATCATGGCGATCGTCACAAAGGATTCACAAGAGAAAATGCCGGATATTTGATTATCGGCGGCCAATGACTTGCAACGCAAGGGGATGAGCACGGCCGCCATAATTGCAATCATTCCCATCAGCAGCAAAAACATCCAACCGATAGGCGATTGGCTGAATTCGTGCAGGCTGCCGAAGATTCCGGATCGCGTAAGAAATGCCGCGAAATTGCAGAGCGCAAAAGTAACTGCGGCCAGCAGCAGAGTGGCCTTTTTTAATAGCCCCCTATAGTGCCAGGCAAGTCCGCAGTGAATCAGCGCAGTGCCTGAGAGCCAAGGCATCAGCGAAGCGTTTTCCACGGGATCCCAGTTCCAATAGCCGCCCCAGCCAAGTTCATCGTAGGCCCATTTCGCGCCCAGAAGTATGCCCAGACCAAGGATGGTCCATGCACAAAGCGCCCAACGGCGGGCTTGGTCGAACCAGCGGCGATCGATCCGGCCTGTCAGCAGGGCACTAAGTGCCAGGGCGAAAGGGACTGCCCAGATTGCATAACCCAGGAAAATCACAGGTGGATGTACCAACATGGCCGGATGTTGCAGAAGCGGGCTCATTCCCAGGCCTTCACGCGGGATTGAGAGGCTTGGTTCCATGGGGTCAGCCGCGAATACCATGATGGCCGCCAAAAAAACCAAGTACGTTAAAAGAACGCCAAAGGTGAGATCGTGATTACAATCAATTTGCTTGCGCGGCCAAAAACGATAGAGCAGGGCCACTACGCCGAGAAACCAGCTCCAAAGCAGCAGTGAACCGGCTTGTCCAACCCAAAGTGCTGAAATTGCGTAATACCAAGGCAATGTACGGTTACTATTTTGCACCACGTACGCAAAACGGAAGTCACTGTGCGCCAAAGCGTGGATCAAGATAAGCATGAGGATGCTCAAGGCCCCAACCGAGGCAAATGACAAAACGTAACCGCTGCGCTGTATAAGGCGATTTTCAAATCGCCACCCGACCATGCAGGCAAAGGCCGAATAGCCCGCGGCGACAAAGGCGATTAATAGTGTCAATTGGCCGAAGACCGTCACAAGGCATCCTTTGGTATAGTCGGTGATACGGTTAAAGATGAGGAGTTATTCGACTGATATTTACTTGCAC
>JBEKZY010000387.1:0-4234 GCA_049509395.1 Thermoguttaceae bacterium
CCGGCAGATGAGTTGCTGGTGGTCCGCTGCGAGATCACGCCGGAGGCTTTAAAAAATCACGCCTTTGATAAGATTCTTGCCGACAACTCCATTGTTTGGAGCGAAACGCGGAAAGAAACGGAGAAAGAATATCTGGATATTAATAAACCGCCCAATACGGAAACGATCCAATCGCTTTTGGGCACACAAACCGACCGTGCGGCAATCAAGCCGGGGGGAGAAGAACGATTAAAAGACGCGGGCGATAACCTCGCGATTTCCACCGAGTCAGGGCCTTTGGAGATCGTATATGTGGAGGCCTCGCCCGCCCAAATCCAATCGCTGCTAAACGGCTTATCGGCCCAAACCGAGAAGTTCAAAACAGTATCGGTCGCTCCGGCAAAGGGGGATGCCCGGCTTCAGAATGCAGTCGCGGGTTTCGATCACCGCGGTGCTATTGCCGGACCAGCCCGGGGAGGGCGAGCGGATGCAGGGCAAATTGTGGAATCGGGGCAAGGCGGTTTTCAAGCCGGTCTTAAGAGCGATTTATCCTCATCGGCCGGCGCGATGTTGGGGCGGGCCCAGCGGATTCCATTTTCCCAAGGATATAACGCAAAAGCGGCCGGAGTGGAAACGGAGACGCAACAACAGAATCTCGCGAGCACCGCCCAAAAAGGATTGCCTGCAACGATGGGCTATGGCGGCGGAGGGGCGATGGGCGCGGCGGGCAGATCAATGCCTGGAGGCCAGCGGGGCGTCGCCGCCAGTGCCGCTCCCGCGACTGGTTCCGGCACGGCCGGACAATTAAAATCGTCGGCACAAGCGCTAAATCAGCCCGCGGCCAAGGTCGAGCAAGCGCCGGCTGCCGCGGCGCAGTTATTCACGAAGCGAAACCAGGAGCAAGCCGCCGATCAGGAAGAACAATCCGCTCCGGCGGCGCAGTCCCGGCAATTCGCCATACAACAGCGACAGCCCGCTTCGGCGGCACAGAACCGACAAGACGCCGATTTGCAGCGAAGGAATTTGCAAGTCGAGCCATCGGGCACGGCTGCCTTGCCTCGCATGGAGCGGGTGTTATTCGTACTGCAGGTTATGGAGCGGAAAAACGCCGGGGAAAACGCCCCTGTCGATGCGGCCGGCGTCAATGCCCCAGCGGCTGAGGCGAATCCATCTAAGCCATAGAACTCTTGAATGCGGGCTTGGACGCAGGCGATCTTGCTGGAAAATACCATGCGTGCGTGCAAGCGCGCACGCTAATTGTTGCTAGCAAAACAAAAACTATTCATCGACATTTTTTCCACTGTCCATTGGCCGGCATTCGGCTTACTTCTTATGGAGGGGACGTGCCATAATCCGGCCGATTTTCAGGGATTTTATCGGCGCTGATCCGTCCCTGACGCGGGCTCTTGTCGCCAAAAACTTGGAATCTGCTACAATATTCGGCGGTCACCCACGTTAAGGTCGTAGGCTGGGATGAGGTTCTTTTTTCCCGCAGCCGAGGAAATAGAATGCTTAGCCCAGCCTACGAATGTTTTGATGGTCTTATGCAATTATTATTGAAGGCGGTAATGGCATTGTAGGTTTTTCACGGCATGCTGCATAAGTGCCGCGGCAAAACAAAATCTCCCATTCCGGATCGCTAATCTGTAACCTCTAATCTCTAGTCCCTAATTATGATCCACGATTCTGCATTGGAAGCGGAAGTTTCTTCTTTAGTCGTCGAAACCTCGATTGAATACATCGGCCGGTGGAACCGCCTGGTAAGCACCACGAATTGGGAAAAAGGGCGAATCATCGTCCAATGGCGCCAGGCCCTAGAGCAGGCCCAAGCGCCCGTGGCCGGGTGCACCGATGAAGCCTGGGCGGAACAGGTGGGCGGGGTAACGCCGCAACACGTGGGGCGATTGCGCCGCGTGTACGAACGATTCGCCGACGTCTGCCAACAATATCCCGGATTGTACTGGAGCCATTTTTATGCGGCCTTGGATTGGCCCGACGCCGAAATGTGGCTGGAAGGGGCCGTGCAAAACGGCTGGTCAATCTCGCAAATGCGCAACCAGCGCTGGGAAACGTTCGGCGGCCCGAGGGAGCTAAAACCCGAGGAATCGGAAATCATTTCAATCGAGCCGGATGAAGACGATGGGCCTGAGGGGAATCGATCATTGCCTGAGAGCATTACTGAAACACTGGGCGTGGTCCGCGACACAGGGTCAAGCGCGAAGCACTTATCCGACCCGGCGCCTTTCGATAGCGGCAGCGGCAACGCATTAGAATCGGCGGCATTTAGCGGGAAAAACCCGGCGCCATTTCGCCCGTTCGAAAACTTGCCTCCAATGCCTGCGGATGTGAACGAAGCCTTTGAAATGTTCAAATTGGCGGTCATCAGCCACAAACTCGGCGGTTGGCAGGACATAGCATTGGAAGACGTGCTGGCGATCCTCGATGCACTTAAGCAATTAGCCAGCGCTCCGGCAGAATAATTTGCATAACGAAAATTCTTTGTGAGAATAAGATGCCTCTGGTTACCACGCAGAGCTTGGGAACGGGGAAAACTTTTGGGATAGGCTATCAATAAAATATCGGCCGGTAATACGGCTCATTTCTGTAAGGCGTGCCTGTCTGCGCCGACGTATTTGGCCAAAGTGGCAAAGAATTCCTGGCGTTGAATGGGTTTGGTGGCATAGTCGTTGCAGCCGGCATTGAGGCATTTTTGTCGATCGCTGGCCATGGCATGCGCGGTAAGAGCCACAATCCAACCAGTGTAACCTTCCTCGCGCAGGGCCATGGTGGCCTCATAACCGTCCATTACCGGCATTTGCATGTCCATAAGGATCAGATCAAAGGGATGGCCGGCCTTTGCGGCGGCCTTGGCGGAGTCGAACACTTTTTTGCCGTTATCGACAATTGTCACTTCGGCTCCGGCTTTGGTGAGAATATGGGAAATCAAGCGTTGATTGTCAGGGCCGTCTTCCGCCAGCAAGATGCTGCCGGACAACCAAATAGCAGGCGTTACTTTCTGTCCGATAGTTCCATACCGCACGTTTTCTTGCAGAGTTAACAAATTTGGCATCTCCAACATGTGGTCGCCTTCAACCGATCCCGTGGCGATGGTCACGCGGAAATGACTTCCTATACCAGGCTGCGATTTCACCAATATCACATCTCCTCCGAGCATCTCGGCCAGGCGTTTGCTGATAACCAGTCCCAAGCCCGTGCCGCCGAACCGGCGCGTGGTGGAGGATTCGGCCTGGGAGAATTGCTGGAAGAGATTTTGCGAATCATTTTCCGTTATGCCAACTCCCATGTCGATCACATCGTACTGCATCATGGGTCGATCGCCTGGCAAAAAGGAAACGACCAACTTTATTTCGCCGATTTCGGTGAATTTGATGGCATTGCCGATGAGGTTGAGCAGGATTTGCCGAACCCTGGTGGGATCGGTTTGGATGCTTTCGGGAATAGAAGTATGGAATTCAACGCGTAATGCCAGGCCTTTAGCAGAGGCCCGCACGTGCATGAGCGAATTCACATCGGCGATCATCTGAAGAGGCGAACAAGGGATGCATTCCACGGACATGCGGCGGGCTTCGATTTTGGAGATATCGAGGATATCGTTGATGATTGCCAGGAGGTGCTCGCCGTTTCGTTGGATGGTGGCCAGTTCTTCTTTACCCCAATCCCCTTGCTGTTCTTCGAGCAGGACTTCGACGAAGCCGAGAATGGCCGTGATGGGAGTGCGGATTTCATGGCTCATGTTGGCCAGGAACTCGCTTTTCGAGTGTGTGGCCGATTCGGCGGCGTCTTTGGCGCGTTCAAGTTCTGCCTGGGCGCGTTCTTTTTCGGTGATTTCATTGCGTAGTTGCGTGGTGCGTTCAAGGACTTTTTCTTCCAATACATTCTGTGCGGCCAACAACTGCTTTTCGGAATTCTCCACCTGTTCCAACATTTTATTAAAGGCGTCGTATAGCGTGCCCAACTCGTCGCGAGACTGCTTCCGAACGCGGATCGAATAATCGCCCGCCGTGGTGATTTCCACGGCCGTTCGCGCCAAGGCCAGAATCGGTTTGGACACCGCACGCTGCAAGTTCACTGCCAGCAGGCCGGATGCCAAGAGGGAACATAACATCATCAGCGATGCAATCTTCACGTAATCCAACAATTGTCGACTTAAAAAACTCACGTTTTCCCGCAAATACAAGGTTCCCACGAAATCTTCGCCGTCTTGGACAGTTTGGAACATTTCCAGGGTTCCGCT
>JBEKZY010000388.1:0-4213 GCA_049509395.1 Thermoguttaceae bacterium
AGAATAATCCCTAGGAAACTAATGACGCAGAACACGTAAAAATCCGGAGAAAAACTCCCGGCGCAAGCGCAAGGGCTATTGGGTCTCATATTATTTAATGTCGTGGAGCAGATTGCTGATCTGCCAAAAAAGGTTTGGCAACCTGCTCCATATGCTAAATTCATTATCTGAGACTCAATAAACAGGGTTTATTTCATGCCAGATCGTCCGCGGCAGACATCGTTGCCTGGTTTTGGGCCGGAAGATGAAAATCCGCCGCCTGGTGATGAAACTCTGCCCGAAGACATTCCCCCCGCCGATGCCAATCCACTGGGTGCCACTGGCTTAGCCAGTGCCACCGATGTCACTTATCCCTCATCCTTCATCCTTCATCCTTCATCCTTCATCCCTTCATCCTCCTTGTCCGGCAAGACGGTCTGGGTCATCGACGGCCATTCGCTCATTCATCAGGTGTTCCATGCCCTGCCCGAGATGAGCAGCCCGCGGGGCGAGCCGGTGGGGGCGGTTTTCGGCTTCGCCCGGGATTTGTTTTTTCTTATCGAGGAGAAAAAGCCGGACTATTTGTTTTGCGCATTCGATATGCCGGGCAAAACATTTCGCCACGCGATGTACGACCAGTACAAAATCCAGCGGCCGGAAATGGACGCCGATTTGGTGCCGCAGATCGCATCCATCCGCCGGGTGCTGGAAGTTATGGGCATTCCAGCCTTGGGCGTTGAGGGTTTTGAAGCCGACGATATTTTAGCCACGGTCGCCCGGCTTACCGACGAACTTGGCGGCCAATGCATCCTGGTCACCAGCGATAAAGATTGCCGGCAATTGATTACCGATCGCGTGAAGGTCTTTAATATTCGTAAAAACACGTTTATCGATCGCGATGCTCTCAAGGAAGATTGGGGAATAACGCCCGAGCAAGTGGTCGATTATCAGGCCTTAGTGGGCGATGCGGTGGACAACGTGCCGGGCGTTCCGCTTATCGGCCCGAAGTTCGCCCGGCAACTGCTGGAACAATACGGCACGCTGGAGGCCGTGCTCGATCATGCCGCCGACGTGGCAGGGGCAAAACGCAAGGAAAATTTGATGAAATTCCGCGATCAGGCCTTATTGAGCCGCGATTTGGTCCGCCTGGACACGCATGTGCCGGTGGCAATTCCCTGGGACATACAAGTCGGGCGGATCGATCGCACGGCGGCGCTGGCCTTGTTCCGCGAGTTCGGATTCCGCAGCCTGGTGATGAAAATCGACGCGCTTTGCAAATCGTTTGCCGTGGGAGGATTGTTTCAAAATGAAATTTCAGCATCCCAGAGTCATCCTGAGCGTAGCGAAAATTCAACACTTCAAAGTCATCCTGAGCGTAGCGAAGGATCTCTCCCGCTTGATGAAACAGGCCCTCACCCAAACCCTTTCCGGGCACCGACCGAAGGCCCTCACCCTAGCCCTCTCCCAATGGGAGAGGGGACTATTGCTTATCAGCCCACGTATCATCTGGTTGATACGCCGGAGGCGTTCGAGGCTTTCTTATCGGAATTGAAAACACAAAAATCAATCTCGCTGGATACAGAAACCACAAATATTATGCCGCGTTGGGCCGAGTTGGTGGGGCTTTCCTTTTCCTGGGATGAAAACGTGGCCTGGTATCTGCCGGTCCGTTCGCCGCCGGGCGAGCCGCATCTGGATATTAAAATCACGCTTGACGCTCTTCGGCCGGTGCTGGAAGACCCAGCCGTCGAGAAGATCGGGCAGAATCTGAAGTACGATATTATCGTCCTGCGCGGGGCGGGCGTAAATCTGGCCGGCACGGCGTTCGACACCATGGTGGCAAGCTATCTGCTCGACGCCGGGCAGCGAAACCACAACCTCGACGATCTGGCCCTGGATTATCTGGGGCACACGACCATAAAGATCAGCCAGTTGATCGGGTCGGGCAAGAATCAAAAGCGGATGGACGAGGTTCCCATCCGGCAGGTGGCCGATTACGCCGGCGAGGACGCTTTGCTGCCCGTACGTCTGCATCCGATTTTGGATAAAAAACTCAAAGAGTATCAGTTGACCGAGCTTTTTACAAAGGTCGAACTGCCGCTGATCGGCGTGCTGGCGGAGATGGAGTATAACGGCATCCGTGTGGATGTTGCCCGGCTGGACGAGTTAAGCAAGCAGTACGGCCGGCGCCTGGAAGAATTGGAGCGGGACATTTACTCCTTGGCCGGTCACGGATTCAACATCGCTTCGCCGAAACAATTACAAACGGTGCTTTTTACAGAACTGCAATTGCCGGTGGTCAAAAAGACACCCAAGACCGGGCCCAGCACCGATGCCGAGGTCTTGGAAGAATTGGCCCGACTGCATCCATTGCCTGCAAAGCTATTGGAATATCGCCAGTATGCGAAACTGAAAAGCACTTATGTCGACGCCTTGCCGGGTTTAGTCCATCCGGTGACGGGCCGCGTCCACGCCTCGTTCAACCAGGTGGTGGCGGCCACGGGCCGGTTGAGTTCCTCCGACCCGAATCTGCAAAACATCCCGGTTCGCAGCGAGCTCGGCCGGGAAATCCGTTCAGCTTTTATACCGGGCCAGCCCGGTTGGACGCTGCTAGCAGCCGATTATTCACAGATTGAACTGAGAATTTTAGCTCATTTTTGTGGCGACGAGCAGCTCGCCGAGGCCTTTGCCCGGGATGAGGATATCCACGCCCGGGTTGCCAGCCAGGTTAACGGCGTCCCCCTGGAGCAAGTCACCGCCGAGATGCGCCGCGAGGCCAAGGCGGTGAATTTTGGCGTGATTTACGGGCAAAGCGCGTATGGGCTGGGCCGGGCCTTGGGCATCGAACAAGAGGCGGCCCAGCGGTTTATCGATGGCTATTTCGAGGGGTATCCCAGGATAGAAGAATTCCTCGAACAAGTACTGGCGGAATGCGCCAAAACAGGATATGTTAAAACTATCCTCGGGCGGCGGCGTGCGATCCAAGGAGTTCGCCCCAACGCCGGCCGGCAGAGGAACCTCGCGGAACGGACCGCCATCAACACGGTCATCCAAGGCTCGGCTGCGGACCTGATCAAGCTGGCCATGATCGCGATAGAGCGGCGGCTTAAAAGCGAGGACCTTCCCGCACGCATGTTGTTACAAATCCACGATGAGTTGATCTTCGAAGTTCCCTCCCAAAACCTTCCCAGTTTGGCCGCGCTCGTTTCCGAGGAAATGGCCAGCGTGTGGAAATTAAAAGTTCCCTTGAAAGTCGATCTCAAGGCCGGTTCGAATTGGGCCGACGCGGAAAAATTATAGGCGAGAGAGATTGCAAATTGCAAATTTCAATATGCAAATTGAACATACACGAACATTGTTAATTACTATTGCATGAAAATCATCGGCCTGCTAGGCGGCGTGGCGAGCGGCAAGAGCATGGTGGCCGAGCAATTGGCCTCGCTCGGGGCGAAGGTTTTAAATGCGGACGAAATCGGACACGAGGTGTTGCGGCAGCCGAAAATCGAGGCCGCCGTGCGCCAGCGTTGGGGCAATGCGGTTTTCGGCCCTGACGGGCGGATCGATCGCAACCTCTTGGCCCGGATCGTTTTTGCACCCCCGCCGGACGGGCCGCCGGCCCGGGCGTATTTGGAACAGTTGACTCACGCGGAAATTATACCAATAATAAAGGAACAGTTGAATGCACTGGCCGGCTCGGGCGTTAAGGCGGCGGTGATCGACGCGCCCCTTTTGGCCGAGGCCGGTTTGGATAAACTTTGCGACAAATTGATATATGTCGATGCGCCGCCCGAGGTGCGATCTCAGCGGGCCCTGGCCCGGGGGTGGAGAAAGGAGGATTTTGCGGCTCGTGAGGAAGCCCAAAAATCGCTGGATTTTAAACGCAAGCGTGCCGATTTAATAATAAACAACTCCGGTTCTCCGGAACAGACTCAAACGCAAGTCGAGCGTTTGTGGCCAGCCCTTATCCGCTGAATCCCGCCCTGTATTATTTACTTGGTCCATGCCAACCGATCGCGTCGATTGACTCGCAACAAATAATAATATTTGTTACCGCTCCCCCGGGTGTATTCACCCGCGGCTAAATACATTCATCTTTTTCCCATGCTCCGGCGTGTGAAAAAGAAAAACCTCAAAAGAAGAATCTAATCAATTTTCCCGCCTTCACCGCTTGATTTCCTTTTTTTAACATATAAACTAAGCTAATTACCCGCCGCCGTCGCCTTCAGCGCGCCGG
>JBEKZY010000389.1:0-4211 GCA_049509395.1 Thermoguttaceae bacterium
TGAAAAACGCACTGGAGGCCTTCATTTCTTCACCCAGAGCCCCTTCTCGTTAAGGAAGCATGTGGCCAAACGGTAGAGGGAGAAAATCAACCGTAATTGGAGATCGGCGCCTACTTTCACAGGCTGCCGTTACGCTAATCGACGGGTGACCAGAACGAGAGCACATAATAAATCGGGGCTCACATCGATTCTCACCACTATGTTTAAGTATAGCAGATACATCTTTATATGGGAATGGGTATATTTCAAGGCGGTACGGGGGGACTGGGGAAATCAGTGTTGGAAAAGACGTTTAATCCGGTCACTTGCACCGCATGCCACACGAATATCCCCGGCGCGAATAATAGTGCTAACCTCCAACAAGGCATCGACTTGCGAAAACATAACACCCGTTAGATGGGGGTGGGCGGCGACTGGGTCGATTGGGCCACGGGAAAAGTATTGCACCATAATTTGGGCATATATTCCTTACAATTTCCGTTAAAATCCTACCTTCCAGCGTCGTTACCCCAACTTAAAAATCTAATGGTTACTGATGCGTCTTAAAGGGTTGCCCCAACTCCAATACATTTATCTCGGTGGAACGAAAATCACCGATGCCGGATTAGCATTCCTCAAAGATTTGCCTCAACTGCCTATACTTGTACTCTACGACAGCCAAGTGACCGATAATGGGCTTGCACATTTACGAGAAATGAGCCAACTTCATAATCTATACATTACAAATAACACCAATTACTGCCGCCGGAGTCAAAGAACTTCAAGACGCATTGCCAAATCTGAAAATCCAACAAAGATGACTGACGTTGCACTAGCGAAAAATCTCAACGATCCCATCGCCCAACATATGCGCGGCGGTTTCGCCAGCCTGCTGGTAGATCAGACAGTCGGCGAAGCGCTGGAAACGGTGCGCAAGCGCCCGCCCGAGGGCAGGATCATTTATTTTTACGTTTTGGATCAAGAGAATCGCCTAAAGGGCGTGGTGCCCACGCGCCGTCTGTTGCTCAATCCGCCGGAAAAACCGATTGCCGAGATCATGGTTAGCGAGGTGATTGCCGTGCCGCAATCGGCCACCGTGTTGGAAGCCTGCGAATTTTTTGTCATGCACCGCTTGCTGGCCTTTCCGGTGGTCGATCCCGATCGGCGCATGGTGGGCGTAATCGACGTGGAGTTGTATACGGCCGAGCTGGGCGACATCGATCGCAGCGAGCGCTACGACGAATTGTTCCAACTCATCGGCGTTCATCTCAGCACGGCATATCAGGGCACTCCGCTTTCGGCCTTCCGCAACCGCTTCCCCTGGCTGATATGCAACATAGCGGGCGGAATATTCGCGGCCTTTATCGCCGGATTTTTCGAAGGCGAGTTGCAGCGCGTCGCCGCCTTGGCCATGTTTATTCCCGTAGTCCTGGCCGTGGCCGAAAGCGTCAGCATTCAATCTCTCAGCCTGACCCTGCAACTGCTCCATGGTCAGTCGCCTACATTGGGAACCCTGCTTAGCAAAGTCCGCACCGAAGTGGCTACGGGATTACTGTTGGGCATCGCCGCTGGGATTGCCGTCGCCTTGGCGGCCTGGATCTGGCGGGGACATTATAAAATAATGCTGGCCGTGCTGGGCGGCATCGCCGGCGGAGCAGCGTGTTCGGCGGCCTTCGGCGCGGCAATGCCCATTTTACTGCGACTTTTTCGCCGCGATCCCCAAGTCGCCGCCGGACCGATCGCCTTGGCCGTCTCCGATATGGTTACCCTGCTGATTTATCTGCATTTAGCCCGATGGCTATGGACGGGCAATTAACAGGGTTCGGGGTTCAACAATAAAAAACCAAACCGCTGTCAGCCTGGGCATGGCAAATAATCTTCGCGGTGAAAAATCTCTCGAAAATTGAAATCTTTATAGACTCTTAATCTTCCCTGCTAGTTCTGTACTCCGAACCCCAAACGCTGATGTCTTCGTCGAATTGCCCGGAGCAAAACCACCCCAGTCGGCCCAATAAACGGAAATACACAATTATTAACAATGGCGAAATAACGGAAATAAATATAAATTCCATCTGCATGTTTCCAAACGGAATCACTCGCAACGAATATACAAACGTCTCGCCGATCAGCAACGTTAGCAGATAAAACAGCACCCAGGAGTGCCAGGCGTACCATAGACTTTTCCAGACCGGTTTTGAGTATATCATAATCGGCGATTTCCTTTCAGATGCCGACATTAGAAAAACAGGAAACAAGAGGATTTCGCAAAACAAATAGATAGGCAATCTAATTTCGGGCTTGATGGGCAATACAAAAATTAAAATCATTGCAGGCGCAGCGCCATAAAAAAGATTGGCCACTAAGTAACTGGCATCCACAAACCAATCGGTAAACCAGCCTAATTGCCGATTATTAAATTTTTCCACACCCGCCGAAGTATCGTGGAATATAGTCAAACAAACGGCTGATAGCAGAAATAAAAAAAACAGCCCTAGCAGCAAAGTAAGCGAGCTTAACAGCGCACTGGCGAACCATTTGTCGGCGCTGAATATGTCGTCCGAGGGAAAAGTGCTGAAATACACGGCCATTAATGCCGATCCAACAGCGGCGATTGCAAGCAGCAAAAGCATTAAATGCCATCCCCACACTCCCGCGGCAAACGGAAACGAAAACGTCCCCCTCAATAAAAGTCCCGGCGGCGGGGTTGCCATCGGACGCCAACTCGGTTTTTCCTCTGCAAGTTCCGTTTCCGATTGAGGGGCCTTTTTATCGGAGGGCAAAACACCCCCACCGGATGTGGCCGGGATTATGGTCTGCAAGCCGTACCCCCCCATTGCATCTTCCTCGTCTTCATTTTCCGAGGCCCGCGGAATCAGCCTGCTCGAAACCACGAATTCGATATCACAATGCGGACATTTTTCTTTAGACCCCAAAGAAATGGCCGGCAACGTAATCAAACGTTTGCAATATGGGCAGAGGATTTGATTTGGTGGGGATGTTTCTTCGGTCACAATGATTCCCCCAATTCATTTCATAGGAATAATTGCAAATTATTTCATTATTGCGCAAATCTCGAACGACTCGGCTAAACTTGTCCCGATTTTTTTGCCGCTTTCCCTAAGCTCGCTGCCGAGCAAAGGTTGCCTTGCCGCTTTCAATCATGTGATTTACAACGAAAGTTATCTTATGCCCCCTATTTATGTCATAAATATAAGAAAAATCCAACTTTTCCGCAAATAAAATGCTTGCAAAATCACTTCGTTTTGTTAGACTGGATTGTGTTGGAATAGCTAAATAGGCTCATTTTCCCTATTTATTCCTTCAAAAGTAAGCCCATTTTCGACATTGTAGATCAAAAAACGGCATTTGACGACATGGGTTCGTTGTTTGTCGTACGAAGCAGTGTGTGTTGATGTTTTGAGTACCTAAGGCATACACCTAAGTTTAAGGATATGGCTTTTCTCTTACATCGTCTATTAAAACTTCGACTAATTCACCGATTTCAGGGCCCTCCCCGATCGGCAATTGAAAGCGATTGCCGGGATTAGGAATCGATAGATTTTGACAACTACTTTTTGTATTCGCGAGTTTTGAAACAGACTAGTGCATCCGGGTCTACCAAATCTTCCTACATTTTAGTTTTAGAAAGGGTAATGTTTATGTCGCAAAAAATGCAAGGTTCAGGTGTCAACAACAGTATCAGGGTATTAACCTCGAAAACGATTTTTTGTGCATTTTTGATGTCTATTGTGGTCGTCGGTTTGACGGCCGCTCAATTGCAGGCGGCTACTTGGCTCACTAATACTGGCACTGGCAATTGGAGCGATATCAGCAATTGGAGCGGAGGCACAGTGCCCAACGCAGCAGGCGCGGTCGCGGACTTCAGCACCATCGATCTTCCCGCCGACGAGATTGTCACGCTGGACGCCGGCCTCACTCCCAATACATGGGCCACGGTCGGTTCTCTAGTTTTCGGCGAGGCGGACACTTCCTCTGTCGGAGGTTGGACCATCGCCGGCTCCACAACCAACTACCTTAATTTGGACAACTCCGGCAGCGCAGCGACGATCACAGTGGGCACACTGCCCACAGGCAAGATCGCCACTATCAGCGCACCCGTTACTGTCGTTAATGGTTTAACAAAGCTTGGAACCGGCGCCTTGACTCTTTCCGGCGCCGTTGGTGTTACGGCGGGCAACATTACCGTTTCGGCGGGCACCCTGACTCTTTCC
>JBEKZY010000039.1:0-23095 GCA_049509395.1 Thermoguttaceae bacterium
AATGCTGTGGCGTGGATGTTGCTTGGCGTGTTGCCGACTCTGTGGATGGCGGCATACGGCGAGTACTTGTTCGTTGTTGCAGCCGGTCGGAACTACCCACCAAACCTGCTAACCAGGTGGTGTGAACCAATGGCTTCACTGATAGTAGAGCCATATGTGCGGTTGAGCTACCCGTATCAATATGAAGGCGAGCGCTTTGTCATGTGGTCTGATTCGCCCGAATACGACGACAAGCAGATGGCGGCGATGGACGCCCACCTTCGCGCCATGGAAGAATCGCTCGGTCTCCAATCTTGTTATAAAGCGAATTGGGTGCGCGGGAAGGTGTGGGGAATGGGCGGACGGGGCTGCATGTTCGGCTGGGTGCTCGGCAGCCCATCGTCGACGCCTGCGGGGGAGGCCAGCGGGTGGAATTACCTGGATCGGCACGAAGTCAGTCACTTTGTCTTGGACCACTTCTGTTCGGGCCTCAATGTGCCGATGCTGCTCCACGAGGGTTGGGCCGAGCTTCATTCCCCGCCAAAGCCCGAGTCTCATTGGCGGGATCGCTGGATCGTCCAGCGGGACGGCACACTGCCGAGCCTACGCGAGTTGACCGCTCCCGAGTGGTATCACAACTCCATCCGGCCCATGTATTGGGAGGGGTCCGTGTTGGTCGAGTATATCCTGAAGCGATTTGGCCACGAAAAGTTCCGCGAGTTGTGCTCCACGTGCTGCGAAGCCACGTTCCCCGACGACGTTGAGCGCGTACTGGGGGTGAGTCTGGATGAGTTGGACAGCGCTTATCAGCATGATTTGGCCGAACGGGAACCGCCGTATAAGCAGTTTCTCATGTCGGCGAAACTCGCAAAGGAGGTTGATCCGGCCCAATGGCGTCGCTTTGTTGATGACTATTGTGTCGGCGTGGAACGTATTCTCAGGCCTTTTCGCCAAGCGAGCGTCACCACGCTCCTCCGCTTTGATGACATGCTCGAAAAGGGAAAGATGAGAACCAGTCGCGATCGTTATAGATACTATCGCGGTGGCCAACGGCAGGCGCGAGCTTGGGGTTTCCCGGAATGCACGGCCATCGACGTAACGACGCCGGAGGCGGACTTCTTTTTGAATAAGGACACCGGCGAGAAATCGTGGCGATTGGCTTATTCGGCCCGAAATCGCCGGTTGGACCACGAAAGGACGGCGGGAACGACCAAGGGCCTGGACTTTCTGGACATCCCGCTCGAACCACTACACTGGCAGTCTGACGCAAAAGGGATCACGATTACCGGCATCCGCGCAGACGCTCTCGATTCCCATCTTGTCCGCATCTCGTACGAAGAAACCTTCGCTAGGGACAACCGCGAGGCTCGGCAGCAAGGATGGTTGGATTTCGACCCGCAGCGAGACTACGGGCTTGTCGAAGGCCGGTTCGAGGATTTCGACGACAAGCAGACTCCCGCCGCTTCGTGGCATGCCACGGTTCAATATGAAACGATCGACGGCAAGCACGTGCCAAAACGGGTTTGTAGCGAAACGCTCTGCGCCAACGGCGAATTGCATCGCCGGACGATAGAAATCGAGACGTGCCAGTTTGGCTCGCCGCCGGCGAACGTGTTCGAGTTGACCTCGTACGGCGATTTTCGCGTGCCCGAACCTCCAGCGGACTCATCCGCACACGTCGGCATCCTCACCTGGATCGCCAGTGGGTTTACACTGCTGACACTGCTGCTGGCTTGTCCGACACTGAAGTCAGTCCGTTGCCGCTGATGTCCAGGTTGTACACCTCGCTGGCGTCCCATCAAGCCATCCCTTTTTCGGTTCTCTTAACAATCGACCCTGTTTCTGGCACTGCTTTTCCGGTTCCATCAAAGGTTGCTGGCGGGCAACTTGAGACCGAGGGGACGTCATTCGGGGGAGATAAGCCGCCGGCGGACCCATCAAAGTAACCATTTTCGGTAGTCAGGTTCATCCACGAGTTGACCAGCTTGGCGACGGCAATCTACAGTCCGTCATGATCTATGACGCTCTGCCGAATGGCCGGTCTTCGCTCGGCACCACTATTATTAGGGGGCAGTATCGCCATCACCTGTAAGATTGTGGCGAATCTACGATATTCTCTACTGACATTTCCCGTTCGGCTTTGACATATTGGTAGAGACGGTTAACCGCTACGTGAGGACTGACATGGGCGATTGGGATGTCCTTGTTCGCGAACATTGGACGATGGTTTTTGGCACAGCATGGCATATTCTTGGTCACGCCGAGGATGCCGAAGATGTTGTGCAGGAGGTCTTCACCGAAGCACACCAACGGTCCAACGGGACGCCGGTGCTATCGTGGGGAGCCATGCTGCGGAGGATAGCGATCTGTAGATCACTCAATGCCTTGCATCGTCGTCGGGCCATGAAATCCTTAGATCCTGCGCGGCTTACGGCGACCGGGGGCGATCCTCCCGCGATTGCCATCGGCCATGAACTGGAGACTCGACTTCGAGAGGCTCTGGCAGAGCTTACGCCGCGTGAGGCGGAAGTCTTTTGTTTGCGATACTTCGAGAGACTTTCCTATCGCGAGATTAGTGAAGCGTTGGGCATTTCCGCCACAGCAACGTCCACAGCCTTGTCGCAGGCAAGGTCACGATTGGAAAGTCTGTTAACCGAACGAAACCCATGAGGTGTGTCATGAACGAAATAGACCTTGATGCTTCCCCTAGTTCCGACGAACTGCAAGGCGTGCTAAGTAATGCCGTAGACGCAGTTCTTGCTGTCCCGCCGCCAACGGTCGATATCGACGCTTGGCGTGAACGATACCCTTCGGCACTCGCATGGCTCAATCCGCAACGGATCGGCGTCTTATCCCAAAGGAGAAAATACATGCAACGCGTCATCTTGTTGGCGGCGACAACGGCCGCCGCAGTCTGCGCTTGGCTGAGCACCTCGCTTTTTCATCCAGCGGTGACGGAGCCAGGGGCGGCAGCATTTGGGGCAACTTTCGAGTTTATCGCCAACCAAATTGAAAACGCTCCAACTATCACCTGGACAAGAATCGAATACTTGCACGCTACAAGTCGAGACGGCAAGGCAACATGGCTCGTTAAGAACCCGGCGTTTTTCACCTACCGATCGCCCGGGCTATCCCGAGCGGTGCTAAGAGACGGGTGGCGGGCTGGAGCGGCTCAATCGTACGAAATCGTAACGATCGAAGACGGAGTTCGCGGTCGCTCTATCGAGTTGTATCCGGAAAAGAAGCGGGCCACCATCACGGATCGAGACCCCATACCTGCCAGCCATTTCAAGGGCGATCCGTTCGGGCAATTCTTGAAGATTTTGCGGGAAGGCAATCTTGAATGGGTTGAGCGACGGACGCTGAGCACCGGAAATGTGGTAAACATCTTTCGCAGCACTGTGCGTGATGAAAACAACTATCGCTATCGGAGCCAAGACTTCTGGATTGATGCAAAGAGTAAGCGCTTAGTCGCGATCAATTTCAACGGCCCTGACGGCGACTTCTACAATCCGGAGAAGGACCCCATCGGCAACAATCCGGTCGGAAAGGATGCGGACCCGCGCAGATGGTCGTCAATGGGCACGATGTTGCGCGACATTGTGCTCGACGCCAAAGTGGACGACTCGCTCTTCAGTTTGAAGGCACCCGAAGGGTACAGTGTGAAACACGAGAGCGCGTCCCATGTCACCGAACAAGAAATGCTTGATTACCTTGGAGCGTTCGTCGAATTCAACGACCGCGCGTTTCCCGACGAGGCGTTTCCGGCTTACTACAAACTTGACAAGGAAAATGCTGCCTCAGGCAAGCCGGCTAGCCAACAGACAGCTATCGAGAAGAAGTACCTAGCTATGGTTCAACGCCATCAACCGATGGGCACCCCGTTCGATTTCTTCCGGCCACGGGCAACCTTCTTCCGGGTAACGCACGACTTTGTGGAGGACAGCTTCCGCTACCTTGGCAAAGGCGTCAAACTCGGCGAGAAGGACCGCATCGTGTGTTGGTACAAGTTGAAAGACGCGAAGGATGCGAACACATACCGAGTGGTCTACGGCGACTTGACCGTCAAGGACGTTGCGGCGAAAGACCTACCGCTGCCGGTCGGGCCGTGACATTGGGGTGTTCCTTCCCATCAACTCAAACGTTTTGCGAGACACGCCGAAAAATGACCCGTTTTTTGGAATGACTTTTACGGTGCCATTAAACGGTGTCGGGACGGATTTCGAGACGGAAGGACTCTGACCAGTGTGGGAAACTCTATCGGCCAAGCCATCAAAGGAATATATTCTGACTTGACCCTGGCAATTCCGTTTCGATAACCACATTACAGGGTAAGTACGGCAAGAATGGAGGTCTGCAGCGCGATGAAGACAGGAAATGTCCTGGATCTAGGGGGTCTGAAGCGATTGCCTGACGCACCTGACGGGGGCAGTCACCCAAAGTACGTAGTCAACTCCTGTTGGACAGCCGACTAATTGCTATCGCGTCTATAGACGGTTCCTGGGTACAATCCGCCCGCACTGAGCGGAGCCTGACCGAAGCATTTTGCCGCAGAAGTGTGGTCCGGCACGATTTCAGACCGCAAATTTGCCGCCAAATTCTCTTGCAGCAGGCGTGTGTCCTCATGGATAGGCCGTTGTTTCTTGGGGTAGACGTCGGTTCCACCACGCTGAAAGCCGTGCTCCTTCCGGTCGATGGCAAGATACTTCACCATCTGTACCAGCGCATGCAGTCGAACTCTCAGGCGGTCATAGAGTGCGCCGGGAGTTGTCGGACATGTGGCCGGTGCAACCTTGGCGCCGTAGCCAAGACCCTGAACGATTTTCTCAATCAGTCCGGCGCCAGCCGAGACCAGGTCGCGTATACGGTTGTCACCGGCAGCCAGGTGGTCGATGACCTTTCCCGTTTTGTACACTTTGACACCTTTGTCAGCGAGGTATCGGCACATATTGCCGCGGCGTCACATTACTATCCCGATTGCCGGGCCGTTCTCGACGTCGGCGGACAAGACAGCAAAGCGATGTTGTTCGACGACGCCATGGAGATATGGGTGGCGAAGATGAGTGGTATTTGCGCCGCAGGTACGGGCGCGTTTCTGGACAGCGTGGCGGCAAAACTGAGCGTACCCGTGGAAGAACTGGCTGACCACGTGAACTACAATTCGACCCTGGAGCTTTCTTCGGTTTGCGCCGTGCTTGGCGCGACCTCGGTCAACAAGTTCAAGAATCGATATCCCCTTGGCGACGTGATTGCAGCTGCCTGTCGCGCTCAGGCCAGAACGATCATTTCCGGCGTGGGCGACCTGTTCCTCAACTATGATAGAGTCATCGTCTTCCAGGGAGGAGTCGCGTCGAATCGCGCCGTCGGGCACTACCTTCGGGAGATCACGGGCAACCACATCCTGATACCGGAGCTCAACCAGGTAATGGGAGCGCTGGGGGCCGCGCACATCGCCCGCGATTGCTGGGAGCTGAAATGCAATTCGACTGAGCGAGCTACCAAGGCGAGACATGAGTCACATGTCTCGATATGGCGGAATCCGTCAAGCTCCCTTCGCCCAGTAAAAAAATCGTCGGCCATGCGGATCCATCTTACACGGCAGGAGTTCCTGTCAAAGGGCGATGCCCCCTTGGTGTGGCGCAACTTGTTCTTCCCCGCGGAGATACTCAATGCGCTGGGCGTCCGCATGTTGACGCTCGAAACCTATGCCGCATTGCAGGCCCGCAGCGGAAAGAGGCTGCGAAAAATGTTCGATAGGGCGGCGCGCAAGGGCTTTTCGGCCGAAACTTGCTCGTTCCTTCGCGTTCTCGAAGGCGACGATCGCCTGCCGATGCCGGACTTCGTCGTCGGCACCAGCGAACCCTGTCAACAAGGCGAGAGAGTGCTCGCCGACCTCGTGCGCGACTTGGGGTGTATCGATCGCTATCATCTCTTGCACACGCCGATTCATCAAAACGACCGAACGATCGAGAGCATAGCGGCCAGCCTGGAGGCGTCGGTCGCCCATCTGGAGCGATCGCTGGGCATGAAGATGGATTCGGGACGACTGAAGGAGGCGTGCTCGCTATCGAACGAGGCTCGCGAGCTCGCGATTCGGTGCAATCATCTGCGGTCCACAAGTCCCCCGTTGCTCCGTGGCGGCGAGGCCATTATGTTTGCGATCATATTTTCGCAACTGTGGGGCAAGAAGGAGTTGGTGGAGTTGCAGCGGATGTTGCTGGAAGAGCTGTTGGAGGCGAAGGAATTGGTGGAAAGGGAAATTGGCATCGACGATACGCATCGGCTCGTATGGCTTCATCTGCCGCCATTCTACAGCAGCCGACTGATGGATTTTATCGAGTTGATCTGCTATGCGCCCGTGGTATTCGAAGAGGTGAATTTCGTGGGTTGGCAGGAACTAGACCCGGAAGAACCGTATCGTAGTCTCGCGCGGAAATTGCTGACTGTCGGTTTTCTCGATCCCGAGCTACGAGCGAGAAAGATCCGGAACTACGCCGGCGAGGCCAAGATCACCGGGTTCCTGCTGTATAACCACATGTTTGGCCGATGTTCGATGGCCGATAGTTGCTTCGCCAAACGCCTGCGCGGTGAGCTTCACACGATCGGCGTGCCGCTACTGGTGCTGGATGGCGACTGTCTTGATGAGACGATCGATCCGTGTAGCACCAATACAAAGGTGCGGGCATTCATCGAAGCGCTCAATCGGAAAAAATTCGGCAATCTGTTCGGTGATTTCAGCGGGCGGAATCGGCCTTTCATTGCCGCACGTGCACGCGAAGCGGCCTGATCGCCGCCTTCCTATCATCCCGTATCCTCGTATGGCAAGGATGCTGCATTCGCCTGGGCCAAGATTGCGTCTGAGGACCAAAAAGGGCCAAGTCAGCGTTCCGAGAACCCAACATTTGATGCGATTTTATCCTGCTTGCGAATGCCCCCCCAAATCAGCGGTTGCGGGTGGCGTGGATTCTGCCGGAACATTTTTCATGTTATAATTCTAAGTTATTCCAGTGCTGCGTTTTGCGCGTCCTCTAGCCGCTTGTGCAGCCCGAGGAGAACCCGCATGAACAGTAGTGAATTGCGGCCAAGCACCAACAACTCCAGGAGACCACAAATGATGAAGCTCAAACACCTTGCGCTTGCTTTCGGGCTGGCATTGGGCATCCTCGCGTCGGCGCAGGCCGCAGACAAGAAACCAAACATCGTCATCATCTGGGGCGACGACATTGGCCAGACCGATGTCAGCGCCTACTCGATGGGATTGATGGGTTTCAGAACGCCCAACATTGACCGCGTTGCCAAGGAAGGCGTGATCTTCACTGACTTCTACGCCGAGCAGAGTTGCACGGCTGGCCGGTCCTCATTCATCACCGGCCAATGCGGCTTGCGCACGGGCAACACGAAGGTGGGCATGCCCGGCGCGGCGCTCGGCATCCAGGCCCGCGACGTGACAATTGCCCAGTTGCTGAAGTCCCAGGGTTATTCCACCGGTCAGTTCGGCAAGAACCATCTGGGCGACTTGGACGAGCACCTGCCGACCAACCACGGCTTCGATGAGTTCTACGGCCCGCTCTACCACTTGAACGCCTCGGAAGAGCCAGAGCAGCGGGACTACCCGAAGGACCCGGCCTTCCTTAAAAAATTCGGCCCGCGCGGGGTCATTCATAGTTTCGCGTTGCCGGACGGCACGCAGAAGATTGAGGACACCGGCCCGCTGACCAAGAAGCGCATGGAAATCATTGACGACGACATCGCCGATCGGTCCGCCGCGTTCATTGAAGCGCAGCACAAGGCTGGCAAGCCGGTGTTCGTGTGGGTGAACTTCACGCACATGCACTTCCGCACGCATGTGAAGCCCGAGAGCCTAGAGCAGTCCGGCCGCTGGCAGAGCGAATACCACGATGCGATGATTGACCACGACAAGAACGTAGGCACCGTGCTGGCCAAGCTCGATGAATTGGGCATGGCCGACGACACGATCGTAATGTATTCCACCGACAACGGCCCGCACATGAACTCCTGGCCGGACGCGGCCATGACGCCCTTCCGCAGCGAGAAGAACTCCAACTGGGAAGGCGCTTACCGCGTGCCAGCAATGGTACGCTGGCCGGGTCACATCAAGGCCGGTATGGTCGCCAACGACATTGTGTCGCACCTTGACTTCCTGCCCACGCTCCTCGCGGCAGCGGGTGTTCCCGATGTGAAGGAGCAGCTCCTGAAGGGTATGAAAGTCGGCAACAAGACCTTCAAAGTGTATCTCGATGGCTACAACCTCCTGCCTTACCTCACCGGCCAGGAGAAGCACAGTCCTCGCAACGAGTTCTTCTATTTCAACGACGACGGCGACCTGGTCGCGCTGCGATACGACAACTGGAAGATCGTTTTTGCCGAACAGCGGGCCACGGGCACGATGAAGATTTGGAGTGAACCGTTTACTCCCCTGCGTGTGCCGAAGATCTTCAACCTGCGCACCGACCCCTTCGAGCGCGCGGATATCACCTCGAACAGCTATTATGACTGGCTGCTCGACCATGCGTTTGTATTCGTCCCGGCGCAGGCAGTTGTCGGCAAGTTCCTCGATACGTTCAAGGAATTCCCGCCGAGCCAGAAATCAGCCAGCTTCAGTATTGACCAGGTCATGGACAAGCTGAGGGATGGCGCGGTTAGCAAGTAACGCCGATTTGGCGGAAACGCTTGATTCAACCTCGGGGCCGCATCCGTCGCGAGGTGGGTGCGGCCACTTTCAATCAACCAACGATACGCAGCCCACAATCATGAAGACCACACGCAAACAGAACCTTGTCGCCGCCACACTCGTTTGCGCGCTAGCTTTCACCACAACCATTTCGCGAGCCACCGACCCGCTCCCCTCGTGGAACGACGGCAAGGCCAAGCAATCCATCGTCGCCTTCGTCGAGAAGGTCACGACGACCGGCTCGCCGGATTTTGTGGCGGTGCCGGAACGCATCGCCACCTTCGACAACGACGGCACGCTCTGGTGCGAGCAGCCGGTGCCCGTTCAATTATACTTCGCGCTTGACCGCGTGAAGGCGCTTGCGCCGCAGCATCCCGAGTGGAAGGACAAGGAACCGTTTGCCTCGCTGCTCAAGGGTGATTTGAATACCGCGCTCGCAGGAGGCGACCATGCGATTCTGGAACTCATCATGGCTACGCACACGGGCATGACCACGGTGGAATTTGAGCAGATCGTTAAGGACTGGATCGCCACCGCGAAACATCCGAAGACCGGCAAGCTCTTCACCGAAATGGCTTATCAGCCGATGCTCGAACTGCTCGCCTACCTGCGTGCGAACGGTTTCAAGAACTTCATCGTCTCCGGCGGCGGCATCGAGTTCATGCGCCCGTGGACGGAACAGCTTTACGGCATCCCGCCGGAACAGGTCATCGGCAGCAGTGTCAAGACGAAGTTTGAAATGCGCGACGGCAAGCCGGTGATCGTCCGTCTGCCGGAGTTGAACTTCAATGACGACAAAGCCGACAAGCCCATCGGCATCAACCAGCACATTGGCCGCCGGCCCATCGCCGCCTTCGGCAACTCCCGTGGCGACAAAGAGATGTTGGAATACACGCAGGGCGGCAGCGGCGCGCGGTTCGAGCTTTTGGTTCTGCATGATGATGCGGCGCGCGAATTCGCCTATGGTCCGGCCAAAGGCTTGCCGGACGTCAAGCTGGGTGTGTTCACGCAGGCCGTTTACGACCAAGCGCAGAAAGAGGGCTGGACCGTAGTCAGCATGAAGGACGATTGGAAACAGGTCTTCCCGGCCGAACCCCCGGTTACCGCCATTGACATCCTGCTGGAGCCGGACGCCACGATGCTCCAACATTCCGCCACCAACAACGCCCGCCTGCTCAAGGTCTTCCCGAAAGGTTTCGCCCTGGATGCCGCGCACCGTCCGCACATCACGATCATCCAGCGTTTCGTCCGCACGGCGGATCTTGACCAGGTCTATGCGGCCGCCGGCCAGGTGCTCGCCCAAGCCAACGTGACCGCCATGAAGCTGGAAGCCTTCAAATACTACTACATCCCGAGCAGAGACACCGGCATTGCCGGCATTGTCGCTAAGCCGACCCCGGAACTGCTAAAGCTGCAAGCGGACCTGATTGCCGCCGTGACCCCATTCACGGTGGAAACCGGAGACTCGGCCTCGTTCATCACCACGCCCGATGATCCGATCATTGACCCATTGTTGATCGGATACGTTTCGACGTTTGTTCCGAAGGCTTCCGGCGCGCATTTTAATCCACACGTCACCACTGGCATTGCCCTCCGGGAATACCTCGACAAAATGCTCAGCGAACCTTTTGAGTCGTTCACCTTCTCGCCAGCGGGCGCGGCCGTTTACCAACTCGGCCAGTTCGGCACGGCGGCGAAGAAACTCAAGGAATGGGATTTGAAGCCATGACGCAGCCCACGCCGCAATCGAAAGGGCACTGAGTAGTCCTCATCCTCGTCTCGTAATCTCATCCGTTTTCCGAGACATGCCGGAATACCACCGTTATGTGGCGATCAACTCGATCGAGGACGGGGCTGCAAAAGTCGCCCCGGTTGATGACACACGTCTTCCCACACGACCAGATTTGTAGAAAGCGTCCGCTGTTGGACGCCTTGGTCTGTACCCGAACACTACGAGAGCGTCGACCAGCGGCTCCTGTGTCAAAAACCGTAATGTTTCTGACACAGGCCGATCAAAGGAAGGATTTTCGGGAATCAACATGTAACGCGCAGAGAAGGGATGACAAAAGTGATGCGGCTGTGCAGTAAAAGCAAATTGCTCTCTATACTTCCTGAGTTGGGGTATTGACGTGCCCTTGCTAGGGTATATATTAATTACTAGAGTTTAATGGTTTGGCTAAAAGCCACCGGCAACGGTAAGGATCGAACCATGCAACTGCGGCCGCGAAATCATATTGGAGTAATTGCTACGATCAGGGAGCTAGTTGTTTCGGCACTTGAATTGTGCAAGTCTCTGCCGCCGGTCGAGTGCTGTCGGCCAAGAACGGTCGAATTCACCAAGGGCAATTCTCAGGCCAAGGCCATCGAGCGCATCGCGCTGCAATATGGCTGAGGCATCGCCTGCCGGTACTCGCGTCGAGTACCATCCGAGTTGACTAAAAAACACCGCACACACATCGGCGCAAAAGCAAGGTATCCCCTCACGGGCGAACATTCCGATCGCAATTTTTTTATCGCCGATGCTGCGCCAATCTTCAAAAACCAAGAATATGGAGGACCGATCTCATGAAACCATGGGCACGATATTTATTAACGGCAGCCGCGGCATCGGGCATAGCCTTTGCCGCTGTACTCGCCGCCAGGGCCGAAACCTGTAACTTGGAGATTAAGAAGTTGGAATCGCGAGGTATTCGCAGCCCAAACGACTACATCTACCGGGCGACAGGTTCTCAGACGTTTCAAGCCCAAATCGGGCCGGAAGGTAAAAGCCGCGTGATTAACTTCGGAGGAGAGGCCGATCAAACGGCCAAGTTCAAGCAGATTGTGAAAAAGGAGCCCAAGTACGAGTCGGACCATCCCTTCCGCGGAGTTGCCAAGTTTGGCACCCAGGAATACGCCTTCGCGCTCGATACCGCGCTTACGGAATCGGAAAAGAAAGAAAAGTCCGAAGAAAAAGACGCCAAGTCCGAAACCGACGTTGCCAAGTCCCAACCGGCAAAAAGCCTGGCCGGCACCTTGCTCCAGGCTTTGTCGGGTTCCGACCAAGCCGAGACCCAGAAGCCGATGAAGGCGGTCGGATTCAATCGCCTGTACTTCGACACAAATCACAACGGCGATCTGACCGACGACAAAGTCATCGAAGCTGAAGCGATGCCGGGTATTGTCATCGGGGGTTCGTATGCACAATTCCAGTTCCCCCGGGTGGACGTCACGATTGACGTGGACGGGACCTCGGTGGATTACGCCTTTTTCCTTACAGGATATGTAAATGCTCAACGCGATTTCAGCTTTGCCATCGTGCAGATCAACTCGGCCGCATACCGCGAAGGCGACCTTACCTTGGATGGGAAAAAACGGCACGTGGTTTTGATCGACAACAATAGCAACGGGCGATTCGACGATGAGAACAAGATTTCCAAAACCATAATGAGGTCCGGCGGGGCGCTGTATCCCGAACAAGGCGACATGTTGCTGGTCGATCCCAATCAAGGCGCCACGGGTTACACGTCGCCTTACGATGCGACGGCAAACAGTTACCAGCATTACGTGTCTAAAATGGTCGACATCGACGGCCGCTACTATAACCTCAAAATTTCGCCCGCGGGCGATAAACTCACCCTGGATCCCGCTTCCGTGTCCTTGGGCAAGATAACCAATCCCAACAGCCACTTTAATGCAGTGATCTACAACGACAGCGCGTTTCTCAAAATCGTCGGCGAAAAAGATACGCCAATTTCCATACCTGAAGGCGAGTGGAAATTGCTGTCCTACACCATCGACTTGACAAACGTTCCGGCGCCGGAAAAGCCGGTGGAAAAGAAAAACGAAGAAAAGGAAAAATCCGGAATATCGGCCCTAGGGCTGGCCCTGGAGAGTTTGCTGGGCACCAGCAACCCCATCGCGCCGGGTCGCCGTTTCTCCTATGTCACGGCCGAGGCGACCGCCAAATACAAACCCGTCAAAGTCCGCGAGGGCGAAACGGCCGAATTTCCTTTCGGCCCGCCGTACAAACCGACTGTGACCCTCGACTACTTCCAAGGCGGCGGTGAGAACAAACAAGCCTCGTTGGGAATGACGCTGTTCGGTTCGGCCGGCGAAGTGGTTTCGAACATGATGGTCAACGGCGCCAGGCCGTCAAAACCCGAATTCACCATCAAGGACCCCAAGGGCGAAGTCGTGCAAAGCGGCAGCTTCGAGTATGGATGAGGTTTCACCTGCCGGTACTCGTGGCGAGTACCATCCGAGCCTGCTAAAGAGTATCACGTCAACGTTAAAATGAACGCCGAACCTTTCGAGATAGATCAAGAAAACGACAGCGTAATCAATCCCGAAAAACCGGGTCCGAACGTGCCGGTCATGTGATCTGCTGATAAAACCGTATTTTGTTGAGTCTTGTTCCGAAATCCGGAGCGGGATAGGGATTTAGGATGTCTCGAAATTGACATTTAGCCCGCCTTGAATACACGGCGGGTGAAAAGAAAATTCATGCCTCGGCCCCGGGTGTATTCACCGGGGCTAAGTATTTTAAACTACAACTTCCGGACTTGTAGGAGGTAGAAATGAATTTGAAACAGTCTTTTCTAGTCGGCTCGCTGGCCTTTTTATCTCTAGCATTTCCACCCATGGTTGACGCCCAATGCACACCCCGGCCTGTCCGTGCGGATTATGGCAACAGACGTGAAAAACCAGAGATCCGTAGCGCTAATCTGAGTCTGGCATAGACTGGATCTTGAACGGCTAAAACAAATCGAATTGGCATAAATTTTAACCCCACTTTTACAGGATTGAATCGTCGCCTTAAAAGGGATATGCTATCGTATCTAAACTTAACCTCAAACTCATTTAGGAGGAGCCGTCATGCGACATTCATTTTATAGCCCGATATTGTTAGCCGCCGGTTTACTATTTCTGATTTGGGAAAGTCCTTGTCAGGGTCAAACCGGTCCGGATAACAATAAGACTGAGCAAAGTATTATCGGCCCATGGAATCCCGATTCGGTCACCGTCTTGAAAAACGGCGCGAAAAAGACCATGGGGATAATTCCTCAAAAGCCCTTTAGCGTTATCATCACCGATAAAGAGATGACCATGCGGGTAGGAGATAAGAAGTTCGCCGAAACATCATACATTCTGGATTCCAAGCAGACTCCCGCGGCGATCGATGCGAAATTTGAGGGCCAAGACATGCCCGGCATCTGGGAATTAAATGGCAACCGCTTAAGAATGAGCCTGAACGAAGCCAAGAAGGGCCGGCCCAAGGAATTCGGCGCGGCGGACAACGATATGGACCTGGTGCTGCACCGCTATACGGGCCAGCCGCTTTTTGTGATCGGCGCCGACGGAAGCGATTTGCATCAACTACCGTCCATGGGGGAATACCTTTCGTGCAGCTCGCCCAAGTGGTCGTGCGACGGCAAAATCGCCTATAATGCCTGCCGAAAGGTGTTCGGTGAGGATTGGTACAACAGCCATATCTTTGTCGTCGATTCCGACGGCTCTTTACCGAAGGATTTAGGAGACGGGACTAATCCCAGTTGGTCGCCCGACGGAAAAAAGATCGCCTACAGCCGCAATTCGACGGGCGGCGTATGGATGATGGATGCCGACGGCTCGAACAAAAAACTGATTGAAGAGAGAGGCTGGAGCGTGGATTGGTCGCCGAAGAATCAAGATGAGGTGGCCTATATCACGTCTCCGGGTGGCCCCGTGGACAATGTCGCCGATGGCACCAGCGGCAACATCGCGGTGCGCAACCTGAAAACCAATGTAGTCCGCACCCTGCTCGACGGACAGTATTCTTACATCCGTTGGTACATGACGTGGTCGCCCGACGGCAAGTGGGTATGCTTCCTGGGCGAACTTCCCTATGGCAGTTCCGAATTGGCTATCGTCAGCGCTGAAGGGCAATCGAAAAGTTTTAAAGTACTGCTGCCAAACAAGGCGATAGAGCATGTAAAAGAATTCACGTACTATTTTTCCTGGCGCCCGGACTGCAAACGCCTGCTCATTTCGATGGTGATGGATGGCGACGACAACAGGCAGTTGTATCTTCTCGATGTCGATGGAAAAGAGTCGCTGCAAAAGCTTGCCGGCCAAGACCCGTCGCGCAACAACATACTTAGCTGCTGGTCGCCCGACGGCAAGAAAATCGTGTTTACATCCGCTCCGCCAAAGCCGGTGCAGAATAATGTTAAAGCGATCGTAAGATATGCCGCGGCGGCGCCTTATACGGCCAACGCCAAACCGGCTGACCGCTCATCGGCCGCATCCGGTTCCGGCAATACGCAGCAGCCGCTCGTTCTCGATATCTCGCGGTACTACCATGTCCAGGCGGATAATCCGGCGGACGTTCTGAAGGCATTTTTCGGGCGGCAAGTCATCGACGGCTTGCCGTTTGAGGTCGGCGGCCAGGCTTTACTTTATGGACAGACGGTTGCCGATCGTCGCGAAATGGAGCTTCCAGATACATTCAAGACTATCCGTATCGGCCGCAAATTTGACGAACTGCATCTGATCCACCACACCCGATGGCCGGACGCGGAGGGGCAAACGATGGCCTACATTTGCCTGAATTACACCGACGGCACAAAGTGCATATTACCAATACGTTACGGCGCTCAGGTCCGCGACTGGTATCGCCTGCCGTCCGAGGAAAAGGAACTGTTGACGGATCCAAACACAAAAATTTGTTGGCGCCGTCCGCCTGTGCAATTCAAGGCGCCGGTGCGGCTCTTCAAAAGCATTTTGACCAATCCATCGCCGGAAAAAGTGGTGGAGACTATGGACGTCGTTTCTGCGCGGAACCTGGCATCTTATTCGCTGATCGCCGCGACCGTGGCCAATCGCGATCCAGCCCGCCCAATTACGCCACCGCCGGCTGACACTGAACCGGAACGCAAATTTGACGGCAAAATGGTCATCCGTGTTGTAGACGATGTAACGGGAAAGCCCATCGAAGGGGCACTGGTGGATCCGGGCATGAACGTAGATGGTGAAGGTGTGGTAGCCTCTCCTTTTTACACTTCTTCCGATGGTGAAGGCGCCATCCGCTATCCGGTAAAACTCACGACTAACATTTCGGCCTCGGTAAAAAAGGAGGGTTATCTCTCCAAATCTGACGGTTGGAGCAGCAGCGGTTTTTTGAGGAGCGGCAATATTCCGAATTCATTCACCTTCCGATTATCACCGTTATCGCCGCCACCGCCGCCACTGCCGCAAATTACTAAAAAAGACCTGGTAGGCACGTGGATTCTTGCCGGAACGCCCGATAATGTTGAAGAACCTCCCGCTGCGGGCGGACGCCTAAAATTCATCACGGATAAGCACTGGACTGTCACGCAGGCAGACCCCGATACGGGCGTTGTCATGTTCCATCATGGCGGCACATATACGCTTAATGGCGATGAGTATGTCGAGACAGTCAAATATTCAACCGAGAACAACAAGGATCTTATTTCAATGGTCAATAAGTTTAAGATTAAAGTCGAAGGCGACACGTTAACAATAATTGGCATTGGGAATCCTTGGAATGAGGTCTGGAAACGCGCGAAGTAAGATCGCAATCAGAAACGCTCAACGCCGATTATGCGATGGAATTTGGTCTCCAGTTGAAAGATTGTGGCATAGTATGCCCTCCGGTGCGGTATAGCATGGTTTCAGAACTAGCGATCCGCCGCAGCCCGTTTCACGGCATGGCGCATGAGTATTGACAACGCCATGCTCGGCTGCAAAAATGTGGTAAAGTTTTGCCGCACTTCGGCGGGTGACTACCTGTTGGGCCAAGGAATCCATGATCGCTGATCTATCACAATTCGAACAGCTCGCGTTCAGCACGATTCGAATCGAGTGCGACATCGCAAATGGCGGGATTTCGACCGGCACGGGCTTCTTCTACCGCTTCGCTCAGGTCGGAGCTCGTTCCGTCCCAGCCATTGTCACAAATAAGCACGTGGTAGCTGGCAGCGTTCGAGGCAGGCTCTTCTTTACGCTAGCGACAGCCGAAGGGAAGCCGGATGTCGGGAAGAATTTCCTTTGGACGATCGACGATTTTGAGAAGGGTTGGATTCCGCATCCAGAGCCCGACGTCGACCTCTGCATGTTTCCCATTGGGGGATTGATCAATCAAGCGGCGGCTCAGACCAAGGCGTTTTTCATCATTTACTTCGATTCGAGTCTTTTCCCTTCCGACGCCGATATCGAGGATTTCGTCGGGATGGAGAATATCGTGATGGTTGGTTACCCGAACGGGATTTGGGATCAGAGGCACAATTTTCCGGTTTTTCGCTCGGGTGTCGCAGCCACCCACTATCGTTACGACTGGAATGGCCGTCCTGAATTTCTCATTGACTGCGCTTGCTTCCCCGGCTCCAGTGGCTCGCCCGTTCTTGTGTGTGATGTTGGCCAAGTTCATACAAAGAAGGGACTGCAGATTGGTCAGAGTCGAATCAAGTTACTCGGGGTGCTGTATGCTGGCCCGCAGCACCGTGTCGACGGAAGGGTTGAGATTGTTCCAGTGCCCACTGTCAATCAGGTGGTGAGCATCAGTGCGATTCCGAACAATCTCGGGATGGTCATAAAGTCGCGAAAGCTTATTGAGCTTGATGATATCGCAAAGAAATGGACCTAACAAATCGCTAGAGGCAACGCCGAATCAGCGTTTGACCACCGTACGGAGCCTCAATTCCGGCGCACCTCAACTCTAGGCGTTAGACTGTCGTTGTCTCGCAATCTCATCCGTATTCCGAGATGCGTTGAAAAACCACCCATAGATGACAGGGTTTTCGGCGTACCGGGCAGTCATGCCTTTTGTGGGAACGAAGCCTGACCGATAACGTGGCCCCAAATGGCTAACGGCGCGTCCTGAATTCCGAACGATTGCTGGTAAGCGTGTTTATAAGCAACCTGTAAAGATTCTTGATTCGACGATGATTTTTTGCGGAGTACTGGCCCCCCTTCCTTGCGGCACGATAAGTGCTAGGCTAGAATGCTGAAAAAGGGTAAATGCCCGGATCTGACGCACCATTATGGTACGAGATCTGTCAAATGATCGTACGCGTTCGTAATATTGTCACTTGAGAAAGGAGTCCGTTATGGGCGTCTGTGAAAGCGCTGCAAGGGATAACATCGAGAATGTTTTGCTTAGGGCCGCAGAGGTGGGAACCCCGAAAGACGTCCAGATAGTGCTCAGTTCCGGGGCGAAAGTTGACTGCACGGATGGCCGTGGGTTTACGCCTTTGATGCTCGCAGCGGCTCGTGGCAATCTCGAGATCGTTCATATCCTGATCAATGGTGGTGCTAACGTCTCGGCGAGAAACAGCAACAACATCTGCGCAATTCTTCTTGCCTCACACCGCGGGAATACTGAAGTGATCAAAGCCCTTATTGACGCGGGAGCAGACATCCATAGCCGCAACAGCTTTGGCTATTCGCCACTAGTCGCTGCTAGCGAGGGTAAGCACATCGCCGCGGTAAGGCTGTTGTTGCAGCGCGGAGCTCGAGTCGACGTTGGGACAGATGGCGTTGGAGCTTCCGCGCTCGCTTGCGCCGTGAAATCTAAGAGTGCCGAAATTGTGAAGGAACTGCTTGCAGCGGGTGCCGATCCGAACAGCCGGGACCAGTTTGGTAGGTCCGTGATTGATTCTGCGTCCTCTCTAGGATTGTCTGAGATCGCAGTGTTATTGCGTAGTAAGGGTGCGGTGGCTCTCGACATTCACGACGACGACAGGGACGCTTTACGTGTCTTTTGGCGGTGTCAAGGACGCGAATGGTGGTGTAAACAATCGGCAACCGAAGCCCACTGCGACTACTGCAATGGACCGGTTCCTCGCGATCACGGATACTTGATCGGAACTCGCCTTTCCTGCGACCATTGTCTCCTGGCGAGAATATTGACGGAAGATAACTTCCAGAAACTGAAGCAAGATCCGCATTATTTTGGTGCTGGAATGGTTAGTGCAGCGCGGCGACACATGCGCAACTATGGCAGCACGTAACTTGCAGCTCAGTTTCGTGACAAAACCTGCGGAAGGCACGCTACGTCGGATGCTGTAACGTTACGCGTGTCCATTCTCGCTGCCGTCCCATCAACTCATGCGTATTGCGAAACGTTACAAAAAACCACCCAATTTTCGGAATGCTTCTACGATCTCATAAAACGGTGCCGACGAGGAATTTGGGACGAAAGTAACATCCACGGACGGAAAATCATTTTAAGACAGACTTATCAAAGGAAGGATTCTTGGCACGCCGCTTCCCGCTTAGGTCGAAACGCGGACACTTGACCTAGCTTATCGCTAACAGGGGGTGCTATCGGTGGGCCAGTCATAGGGGTAGAATGTGCGAACTCGTACTGCCGTGGGGCCTGTACGTTGTCCTTGATTGACCTGCCGTCCTCGTACTTGCAACCGAACGAGTCGGGAGGGAGGGGAGTCCAGATCACGTGTCTTATTTGCTGTTCACAACCCTACTCAAGGAACCTTGCAGATGAAGACTCAACAAGACGGGGAATGGAGAAGGGTTCGTTGGAACCGACGCTAACCAAACGAAGACAAACGGAAACAAGCTGGAGAGAAAACTATGAAACGCATGCTGTTGAACGTGGCGCTCGCCGCCACCATCGTTGCCGGCACATCCACCAGCTACACCCAGGAACTGACCGGCCCGCCGGCCGATCCCAAACTGAAATACTCCACCCCGATACCACCGGGCGTCGCGTCGCCGGACAAGGTGGAAACCCGGCTCGGCACGTTGCAGTTCGTCGACGGCTGCCCGGATAAAGCCACCACGGACAAGCTCTACGACAACCTCGACTTCCAGCACGCCGTGCAAGCCTACCTGTTGGGCTTGCCGCCGGTGAACCAGTTGGCGAACCGCACCGGTATCCTTCAGATGGGCCCGGCCAACGCGACTGTGCCCATTTGGGAACAAATGGTGGACTCCCGCACGGTCGAACTGACCGCGAACGACAACACGCCGTACACGTGGTTTTGGCTCGACCTGCACAACGGCCCGCTGGTCTTGGAAGTGCCGCCGAAGGTGTTGGGGCTGGTCGACGACATGTGGTACCACTGGGCGGGCGACCTGGGCATCACCGGGGCTGACCGCGGACGCGGTGGCAAATACCTGCTGTTGCCGCCCGGTTACAAGGGTGATGTGCCGGTGGGGTATCACGTCATGCGGCTGGCGACCTTCAGCATTTGGGCTGGCTGGCGCAGCTTCTTGGTGAACGGCGATCCCAAACCGGGCGTCGATGAAGTGAAGAAGTTCACCAAGATCTATGCGCTCGCCCAAGTGGACAACCCGCCCGCGCTCAAGTTCGTGAATATGTCCGAAAAGCCCTTCAACATGGTCGGACCCGCCGACTACCGCTTCTGGGAAATGCTCAATAAGGTCGTGCAAGAAGAGCCGACTGATTCCGTCGATGCGACCACGCTCGGCTTCTGGGCGTCCGTCGGCATCCAAAAGGGCAAGCCCTTCGCGCCCGACGCGCGGATGAAGAAGATCCTCACCGAAGCCGCCGCCGTAGGCGACGCGACGGGGCGCGCCCTCGCGTACCGGTGCCGGGAGAAGACTGCCTACTATTTCGATAACCGGAATTGGAAGCGTGCCTTCATCGGCGGCTACAAATTCGAGTGGCAGCCGGGCGTGGCCAACCTGGATGCGGCTGCTATGTTCTTTTTCGCCGCCACCGGCGTCACGCCGGCGATGGACACGCAGATCGTTGGCGAAGGCTCCACCTACCCGTGGACGGCGGTCGACGCCAATCAGAATCCCCTGGAAGGTGGCAAGAACTACAAACTGCACCTGCCGCCGAACATTCCGGTGAAAACCTTCTGGTCGGTCATCGTGTACAGCGACCAGACCCGTTCGATGGTCCAGACGGATCAGCAGTTCCCCAGCGTCAGCAGCCAGAAGAAGGATCTGCTGGTGAACGCCGATGGTTCGGTGGATGTCTATTTTGGCCCGAAACCGCCGCCCGGCAAGGAAGCCAACTGGGTGCAGACGATGCCCGGCCAGTCGTGGTTCACCCTGCTGCGCCTCTACGGCCCGCTGGAGCCGTGGTTCAACCAGACTTGGCGACCCAGCGATATCGAACTGGTCAGGTAAATCCATTCGCTTGTGAAACGCGCGGGCTGTCTCCCACGGGGCGGCCCGCTCTTGATTCACCCGTACCCCATTAACTCAAACCTTTCTCGGGATTCCCGAAAAACCACCCATTTTCAACACCCGTTTGACCAATGACGTGTGATGCGAGGCATCATGCCGGGGTCGTGGTCCGTTGAACATTGGCGGGTTTTCCAGTCCGCTCGGCAGAAGAAACGGCCATTCGCTATAAAATCTGTATGATATGTGACCAATTCGATGGGGGTAAATGCACTATATGTAGTTGCCCAGTCAAGAGAAAGCGAGGCATGCTCATCAAAAACAAAGCCGCTTTGAAAACCGAGCAATGCCTACACAAAGATGGGTCAATGTGGTTGCTGCACTAATCGTTTTCAACAGTTCACCTATATGAAATCATCAGCTTGCTCCAGAGCCGAAGGTTACAGGTTCGAATCCTGTCGGGATATTTTTCTTTTTTTGGGACAATTAGCGGCAAATCGAAGTAAGTTGATGCATATTTTAAAAATCTAGTGCCACAACTCCAAACTTACTTGTTAGTTAGAAAACCGCTCTTCGTTAATGCTTTTCTGTCCCCAAAATGCAGTTTTGGAAAATTCGATGAAATCCGCAACATATTTGGGAAAGTAGTTTCACACCATAGATTGCACCACTGGCAAAGATCAGAGCACAGTGGAGAGCACCTTTTTGTTCTTTTTGATGATGCTACACAGAATTTCACCCAACTATGTCTTTGCCTTATATTATCTTGATTATTGAACATACAAGAGAATGCAAGAGAATTAAGGGGGGGTGACTGTATCTGGTCAGTGGGTACGATACAATAATTAAAGGTATACTCAATCCCTGTAGATAACAAACTCTCAAGTGGAACAATCTAGTATATATCTTGCTCATAGTGCGAATGGCTATGGTAAAGGTGTTCCAGAACCATTGCATGAACATTTGAAGGCGGTGTCTGATAGGGCATCTATTTTTGCATCAGCCTTCGGTGCGGAAGAGCAGGCATTTGCGGCGGGGTTGCTGCACGATCTTGGAAAATATTCCGAGCAATTTCTACGGCGATTGAAAAATCCGAGGAGGGAAAAGAGCCGCGACCATTGGACGGCTGGTGCGGCATTATTATCGGCTCCACCACTTCAGCACGCTTCTTCGGCGAAATATAGGTTGATACCGGCCTTCGTAATGAAAGGCTGTAGGAAAAACATGCATGTGGGGTAAATACACTAGAAATTCTTGTGTTACAGTATATTCTTATAGGGACTTGCATTGATCGAGAAAAGGGGATAGGTTCAGTAGTTATACTTCACTTGTCAATGGAATTTCAGCCAAACAAAGCAGGATCAATTGCTACGCTAGTATCAGGAGGTTGGCTTCTTTGGAATACATTGCACGAACAGTAAAATATTGTTCTCAACGTCAACTATTGCGAGAACATTTGAAGAACGTAGCCAGTATAGCTCAAAGATTTTCCGAAGAGGTGAGTCCTAATAATATACTACTGGAAAGAGCTGCTTATCTTGCCGGATTGCTGCATGATTTGGGGAAGTACCGGCTCGAGTTTCAGGAACTCATCGCGGGCCAACGTGCAAGAGATACGGAGAGTGCTCATGCAGTTTATGGCGCGGCGGCAGGATGCTTGCGATTTGAGTCGCTCATGCACGGCTTTGCAATTGCCGGCCATCACGCCGGCCTGCACGACACCTCTTCATTAAGCACGTTGGTCCAAGGCGGCAAGTTCAAGGCTCAGGAACGATTCCCCGAACTCATCAAAACTGCGACGCAACCGAATGAATTGCCGCAAAACTGCTGGATTTGTTGGGAAAAGTGCGTAAAGAAAAAGCAAATCATTGCATACATGACGATCTTTATCTTCTGCGAAATGTAATTTTTGACGCCTGCCTGCAATGGGGCAATGCCATGCCGCAAGGTTTTTTCAGCCTGACGGTTCCGACCGGCGGCGGCAAGACGCTTTCGTCAATGGCTTTTGCCCTGGCTCATGCGATTCGCCACAATCTTCGCCGCATCATTGTCGTTATTCCATACCTTTCGATCATTGAACAAAATGCACGGGAATATCAGACGATTTTTGGTGCGGACCATGTGCTAGAACATCATTCGGCCGTCGAACTTTCTGCCTCTCCCAAAAACGATGTCGATGGCAACGAAACATCGCAGGCATCATTGGCCGAACTTGCCATGGAAAATTGGGACACGCCAATCATTGTAACGACCTCCGTCCAATTCATTGAAACGCTATTTGCTGCTTCTCCAGGCCGAGCAAGACGCTTGCATAACATCGCC
>JBEKZY010000390.1:0-4178 GCA_049509395.1 Thermoguttaceae bacterium
CGTGCCGTTGCCGTTGAAGGTAACTTTTCCCTGCAGCGATGACGGTTGCGTAGCGACAAGCTTGCCGTTTTCGATGAATGTGCCGCCGCCGTACGAATTGTTTCCGGAAATCCTTGTAACTCCCGCGCCGCGCTGGACAATCGAGCCCGTGGAACCGGAGATTGAACTGGTGGCAATGGCGGACGAGGAATTGTTAAAGACAATCGACGTGGAGTTATTCAAAGTAACTGGGGAACTTAGAACGCCGCCCGATGTGCTGTTGCCTATTTGCAATTTACCGTTGTTGACCTGGATTCCCCCGGAATTGGTGGCGCTGCCCGCGAGGATAAACGTGCTGGAGCCGTTTTTGACCAGAGCCAACGGGGAATTGCCGGTATAGTTATCGCGAATCCGGCCGGCAAAAGTGTAATCGGCGTTGCCGGCAAGGGTCAGTATGGAAGTGGGATTAGCTGGATAATCATAGAAATGACCGCTGTCGATGTTTTCGATGAAAGCCCGGCCGGTAAGGTCGGAGATACTGGCCACTGTTTCACTGTCGCCGTTGAGCCTGAAATATCCGTAATTTCCCGAGGTGTTTTTAAAGGTGATAGCGGCAGTGTCCGGAATCTGGTCGTTTTGCATCAGCATCAACACGCCTCTGCTACTGCCGGTACCGCTGCCGATAGTGACGTCAGTCGAGTTAAAGGCGTTCGTGCCTGTAACGTTCAGCTCCAAACGCTCTCGGACAATGTTAATCGGTCCGGAAAACGATTTGGTGGATGTGCCGCGAAATTGGACGGCACCGGTATATGTCATGGGATCGCCGCTGCCGCCGGATGTCAGGTTCAATGAGTTTATGCCGACCAGATTGCCGTCAATAAACAGTTTTCCGTTAAGTTGGCTGGAAGAGATGTGGCCCATTTGCACGCCATCCCCGACGGCGGCGATGGCACCCGTGTAGGTTGTATCTGCGTTTTGAACGCTGAGATATCCGCCGGCAAGACTCCCGGATACCCCGTCGAGCGTGAGGTTATTGCCCACGGTGTAGCTGCTGATAGCGCCGTTTACATCGGACGAAAGCACTCCGCCCGCGCTAACCGTAACCAGGTTTGAGGTGTTTCCCAAGGCCAAGGAGTTACGGACCTGGATTTGTCCCGCCCCGATATTGAGCGGGCCGGTGTATCCGGAGTTGTCGGCCGTGAGAATCGCCTGGCCGGTGCCGGTCTTTTCGAGTACGCCATTTCCGGAAATGGCCCCCCTGATAAACCAGGCGTTGGAATTATAATTCAATTCCAGGGTATTGGACGGTTTAATCGAGTTGTCGATGGTAATAGAACTTTGGAAATGGGTGTCCTCAATCACGAGTCCGCCGCCGGAGCCGAAGATTGTCGCCCCGGCGTAATTGGCGTTTCCTTGGAGAGTCAGTTTTCCGTCGCCGATATGGCTGACCAAGATGGCAGTCCCTTGAATACCCGCGGTAAAGGTGTAGTCGTTGGAGCGATCGAAAATTAGCGAGGCGTTATTAATTGCGATTGAACCCAGAACCGAACCTGTGGTTCCATTATTGCCGAGTTGCAGTGTTCCGTCATTAATGGTGGTGCTGCCGGCAAAAATGGCATTTGCTGTCAGGATCAACTTGGATGCGCCGTTCTTGATAATACTACCGCCGCCATCGTCGGAAATAACACCGGAGTACATCGTGTCGGCCTGCTGGTTAATGGTAAGATTCCCGCCGCTCCGCAATAGTATATTACCGCCTCCTGCGAGAGTGCCAATAGTTTCGGTATGACCGACCAAGTCCAAAACTGACAGGGGGGCGATCGTCACGGCAGAAGTGTCCCCAATGGCATTGGTTTGAGTATTGAGCCCTTGAACAACGATAATTCCTTGGTTGACGTTGGTAGCGCCTGTATATGTGTTGTTGCCGGCGAGGACCAATAGCCCGGAGCCGGATTTGTTGATGCCCTTTGCGCCCTTCCACCCGTCCGAAATAGCACCGCCGATGTTGAGGCTGCCGCTGACCGTGATATCGGCGTCGCTGTTCAGCGCGATGTCCGCGGAGATGATATGCATGCCGGAGACCGACAGGATGGCGTTGTTCGCGCAATTATCCAGGGTCAGGGTATGACCGCCGCTGCTTTGGATAGTGGTGCTGGTCATGGGATTAAAGATAATACTGCCCACGGTCCGGCCATCTGTGCCTAGGTCAACAATATTGCTGAGGGGATTTTGGAGGCCGAAAGTAACCTCGGCGCCGGCGCTGTTCGGCGCAGGGATTATCATACTCGGCGGGGGATTATTGATGTAATCGGCCGGAATAGGAACGTTGTTATAGTTCCAGTTGGTATTCTTACCCCAGTCAATAGGAAAAAAGGCATCGCCGCCAATCCACTGGTATTTAGTCTGGCCCGACCATAAGTAATCATTCTGAACCCATTTGGTATCTTGGTTCGTACCTCGTGGAACGCCGACAAATCTTGCGGTATTTCCCCATCCATCTTGACAAATAAACCATTGGCCAGAGATGGGATCGTCAATATATCCAACGCCGACAACAGAATGAGGTTCCTTTGATGGATTCCATTGATAGGTCTGAACAGTTGCACCATTAACCTGCATGACGCCCTGCGGATTTCCGGGTAAGATCCATCGCTCGAATGAGACTTCGATGGGACGACCGTTGTCGATTTCGTGCTTATAGGTATTCCACATCTGGTTTAAATCGAGATTCGGTACCTGCCCCAAGGCATGTGTAAAGACCGTGGTATCTGGAAATGCTGTCTTGCTTATAGGCCCCGTTAGAGGATTTGGATCTGTCCAGGAGGCAGCGGCATAAGCTAGCAGCCCGGGTCCGATATTCTCACAGGGCGTACCGCCGTTAAAAGGCGGGAAATTCAGAGGATTGGTGGTGCGCCATGATCCCGTATCCATGAACCAACCCATCTCGATGTTGCCATCGTGCCAGAGCCCTTGCTGCCATGTGAGTGGGGTTCCGGGATAGACAGGAGTATTTGGATAGATATTACTTGTTCCGTCAGCCAGTCCATGTCGGCCCATCACGTCGTCCCAGTAGCCCATGATATTGGCGCCAGCGGTCGGACTGCACCAATTGGGATAATCTTGAGTGCCATAATAGTCGAACCATTGGTTCCAATCTGGGACAGCATTGATCAGATTACCTTGATCAGCCCGAACTACAAGGGCTAGACATAAGAGAAACGCGCCAACCAACGTGAAGATAATTGTGGAGGATTTCATTTTTCCTAATCCTTTAGATCAAAAGAAAAAACGATAAGTATCAAAACCGGCTCCTGAGAACATGTTTTAGTGTGAGAATGCCGCGACGGATTCTAAAAAATGCATGCGAGGAAACGCAAACATATCAATTTTTTAAGGTACGTCGATGACATCGCTTGTTGAAGACTCATAAGTCGAAAAGATCATAAAAACAATATACTATCTTCAACAGGGAATAGAAGCACCAGAAAGAAGGGGTGAGAGGGGTGTAGAATTTGAAAAAAGCAGCGTGATTTATTGCTTAATACGATCTTCCCTGCCGTCCTTAAGCCGCGCTATGGAATTCATCACGATGACGGGCTGTTGTCTACCACAATTACGTCCACGCCGGGAATGGCTTGCATGAGGTGATCGAGAATGGATCGGCCGAACCAGCGGCGATACCAAGGCTGGCGGCTTCGGCCCATGACGATGTGGGTGATGCCGTATTCCTTGGCGAAGGAGTCGATGGTGCTGACAAGATCGGCGCCCTTAAAGGCCAGTGATGTGCCGCCCAACTGCCGGGCAAGCTCGAGATTGTTGCTGATTTTTCGCTGCGTGGCCGCATCGATGTGTTCCGGAGCCTCCCGCGGGGTTTGCACGTATACGGCATACCAGGGAGCGCCCAAACGGTCGGCAATTCGGGCGGCCTTGCGCAACAGTGACGCGGCATGCGGGCTTTGGGAACTCAGGCAGGCCATGACTCGTTCCGAGCCCGAGGTCCCTTCTCCGCTTCGCTGTTCTTCATCGCGTCGATGCCGGTCCAGGCGGAAGGCGATTTCCTCCATGGCCAGTTCCCTGAGTTGCGTCAACTTTTCCGGCGAGAAAAAGTTTTCCATGGCCGTTTGGATTCGTTCGGGCGGATAGATTTTGCCGGCTTCGAGCCGTTCCCGCAGGTCTTCGGCCGATAGATCGACGTTGAC